>JAYWHS010000615.1:0-3213 GCA_043777635.1 Kofleriaceae bacterium
GATTACCATTATCGCCATGGGAGCATGGGGCGCTACTCCGTTCGATAATGATGCCGCTCGTGACTTTCTGGAGAACATCTTGAATTCGCCAAGTCGTGCGGCGATGCGAGCGGTGAATCGTGTTTTGGGGATTATGGAATTCAGCAACGATGAAGCCGAGCAAGCCCTCGCTATTCGTCATTTGTTCAGCACAGCATGGAATGGACATGGACCGCATCTGGCGAGCGCCTCTATCACGGTGACCAGTACATCATCTCGTCGTGGCGTGGGCCGGTCGTTGCGACATTCGAACAGGCTCGCCACTTTCCCCAAAAACACTCTTACTCCATAGCCGAACTATGCGCTATTGCAGCCGGCAAGGTGCCAGTCATCGAGGTTGTGAGCCCAGACCAAGTTGCGCGCAAGCGTCGCGAGGCTGACCGTGCCGCGAGATTGGCAACAACCCAGCGACATCGCGGACTGCGCAAAAAACGAAACCAGGGCCGTTTGGCGATCCAGCATATATCGAGTTGTTCTGGTTCAACGTCACGCCAACAATAAGTGCGTCGACGCACAATGAACTGAAGCCAACCGTGGTGACCGAGTTGCTCCTTGCGCTGGAAACTTTTGAAGCTGTCGTAGCAAGACCGTCAGATTTTCAAAACGAATACAACGAGCGGAGTCAGTACTTGTTGATCGGCATTGTTGCGGTGTGGCTCGGGCGATGGCCCATTCAGCAATGGCCTGCGTCAATGCGAAGCAAATTCCCGCCGGTGCCCGACAAAATCGCGTTGCGTCGCTGGAAAAAGGCTGCTCGCACCGTCGTTCAGCGCTTTGGTAAGCCGAATGGCTCGCTGGCCGAAATCTGGTTTGGCGCGAAGGATAATGGAGCCGGGCTCCGCGCTTCGATTCGACGCCTCGCCCTTGCGTTGGGAGGATAACGCGGTCCTGATTACGCGGTATCCGCCGATCGCCGCAGCCGGCCGCCGCTGTAGTCGCGCGCAGCTGACGAATGAATCACGCTACCGCCGCTTCGCCGACCCGCATTCGCAGCGGCTTCGCCTTTTTCGCGATTTTGATATTGTAGTCAAAGATTTGCACACCAAGCTGCACCGCCACCCGCAAACGTTGCTCGTCTGTCGGGCTCATACTCGCTTTTTCGTTTTCCCATTTAGACACCCATTCAGGCGTCACAAACATGAACTTCGCAAAGTCCAGTCGCACAACAGCAATAACCCCCACCCAAGCAACATCGGTATTTCCCGCCTACTTGGCGTTACTCGACGCGATGCCCACCGCAGTGGTGAGTCGTCGCCAAGCCTCCGTGCCCGTCGGCCGAATACCGTCGGCCGAGTACCGCGTACGGTCCTTACGCGTACGGTGGATTTCGTTTGGATTCCCTTACCTGGGCAGCATCGCGCCTAGTTCTTGTTGAACTGCATCGCCACCGCGTGGCTGATGGCGTCGGCGAGCTTGATGCGCGTAGCCGGATCGGCCAAGTCGCGACCCTCGATCGGATGGTCGAGAAAGCCGACCTCTACTAACGCGGCTGGCATGCTGGCACCTAATAGTACGTGTTGCGCGTCTTGGCGCACGCCACGGTTGCCTTCGACGCCACGGATGATTTCGAGTTGCTCTTGCATGTCGGCTGCAAACTCGGCTGCGTCCCATTGCGCGGCGCCGCGTTCAACATCATCTAGAATAGGGCCAATATCAGCAGGCACATGCATGCGCGCGGTGGCAGCATCACGGCGAATCGCCCGGCCATCAATATCCAACCCGGCCGGTGTGAGCACATAGGTTTCAAAACCGCGTTGGGTGCGGGTTGGCGATGCATTGGTATGGATGCTGAGTAACAGGTCGGCGTTGATGGCATTGGCCACCAACATGCGCTGCCGTAAGGTCAGCGTGCGGTCATCGTCGCGGGTCAGCACAACGTCAATGCCGGCTGCGGTCAGACGGGTCCGCACTAGCCGCGCGATGTCCAGCGTCACATCTTTTTCACGCAGCCCGGTGATCTGATTTTGACCGCCTGCATTGCTGCCGCCGTGGCCGGGATCGACTACCACCAAGGGGCGGACCCGCTTACTGGGCTCGATTTCGTGGCGCAGCGCGGCCGATGCAGTACCGGTGACCGCATTGGCCATGCTTACGACACTGGAAACTAGCACCGCTGCGAACAACCACTTCATCGGACTATCGTAGGGGCAGGCACGGTGGCACGCCAATTATTGACCAATCGCATAGCGTCCCTTGACCCAACCACCCAAAAACGCTACGTTTTTTGCTTGGAATCGAATTCGACTACGACTCGACGTTTCGCTCCGCTAGGCTGGCTGGTGGCGATGGCAATTTTGGAGCTGGTGCTCAACCGTGGCTTGTTGCCCATGATTTCGCGTGGCCATGCCACCGCTGCATGGCTCACCGCCTTGGATTACGCCGCGCTGTTTACATTTTATTTCGCAACGACGTTGGCGTTGGTCACGATCGGCAACCATATCTATCAAGCGTGGCAGGCGCGGCGCATGGCACCGGCAGGCTGGCTGTTGGCAACGGCGCTGCTCGGCTTGGCTGGCGTTGCCGTGCGCGCCATGGTGAACGCGGGCGCAACCACCTCGTTGTTGCTCGATTTTGCGTTGCTGTTGGTGATCTTGGCTGCGCTGCTGTTTGCCTTTTTGCATGGGCCCAAAAATGGAGTGAACGAGCGCACGCTCGAAGCGGAGCCCAAAAATGGAGCGAACGAGCGCACGCTCGAAGCGGGGTCGGTCGGCAGCCGTGACGTTGGGATGCGCATCGGCATTGTCGCGGTGAGTGTGCCGTTGTTAATCCACTGCGTTGCGGCGGTGTACGCTGGGTTTGTGTCGCTCGATGCGGTAGCCGAATCCAAAGAACATTGGCAAAATCTTGGCGTTCTCACCATGTGCGTCGCTGCCATGCTTGCACCGTATTGTTTTGCACCGCGACCTTTTGCTAACGCAGTTGTGCGCATTGGCCCGGTGGTTGCCGCCATGGCAATCGCCACCGCCGGTGCGTTGTTGTTGCGTCACGATTACATCACCACAGCACGGGTGGTCGAACGAGTGTTAGGCATCGAAATCTCGACCATGCGGGCCGACCCCAAGCTGGCGTTCTATCTACTCGCGCTGGCCACCGTGATGTGGACGGTGCTGTCGGCGGCAACCGCTGCAACTCCGGCGCGGCGGCAGGTTGGCCTTGGCTTATTGTTGTTGGTGC
>JAYWHS010000616.1:0-11143 GCA_043777635.1 Kofleriaceae bacterium
TTCCCGTCCCTTCTGCCGACGACAAGTCGCCGGCATTCAACCCACCACGCGTTACTCGCGCGGGTTTCTTGGATCATTCATTTGCCGTTTCTGGTTAGCCCGCTGAAACCGGCGCTTACACCACAACGCTGCAAGTCCAGTTAGTCCCACCAGAACGCAAGGGTGAGCTGTCCGGTGTCGGCGATATGGAGATCCGTAACCATCCACTCGCCTTCCGCATTCGGGTCACCTAGCGAAGCGGCCTCCGCTGCGGTGATCTCATGACCCGGCGGTTGCTCGCCGCCAAAGTCTTGATCAAAGCGGTCGACTTCCACGTTGTACATTTCGAACAACGCGCGACGTGCGCCCGGGTCATGTGGCAACTCGACCACCAGGCTGGCCTGATGAACGCTAACGTTCAAAGCGCCCGCAGCGTATAGCGCGTCAACGTATTCGAGCGGCTCATGCCCCGTGTGAAAACCATCGCTCGCTAAGCTGCCACCCGCAGTGAAATATGCTCGCGCTTCGCCATCCGCAACAACAATGGGCGCGGACGCCGGTGGCGCTCGAAAATCGCGGTCGCGGATCTCGTAGGCGATTCGGTTCGCGATCATACGCCGCGCATTTTCCACCGCAGGATCGGCGATCAGCACTTCGAGCGCAGGGAGCAACGCTGGGCCATACTCAATCGCCGCTCGGTTCGCGGCGTCGGTCACCCCAATGCGTTCGATCAGCTTTTTGATTTCATCCATCACCGTCGATGATAGAGCGCCCTCAACATGAAGGCAACGCACTTACACCGCGACTAGATTTACCAGTTTGCCTTTGACGTAAATCTCGCGTTTGATCTCTTTACCGTCGAGGAATGTGCGGACTTTAGGGTCAGCCTTGGCCGCTGCGATGATTTCAGCATCGGTGGCACTGAGCGCAACTTCCACTTGGCCACGCAGCTTGCCACTCACTTGCACTGCAATGGTCAGCACGTCTTTGAGCAGTTTGGCTTCGTCATACACCGGCCATGCCGCGTAGGTGATGCTGGTGGTATGGCCCAACCGTTGCCAAATTTCTTCGGCGAGGTGCGGCGCAAACGGTGCCAGGATCGTCGTGAACATTTCCATCCAGGCCAGCGGAATTGCGGTGGCTTTGGTGGCTTCATTGACGAACACCATCATCTCCGAGATCGCGGTATTGAACCGCAAATCGTCGATGACCGACGTGCATTTTTTGATCGCAGCGTGCAGCGTGCGCTCAAGTTCTTTGTTGTCGCTACCGGCGGTATCACCAGCGGCGCCAACTTTTTTGGTGCGTTCGTTGGTTTCGCCGTCGACGATCAAGCGCCAGGTCCGATCGAGAAAGCGGCGGGTGCCAGCGACGCCCGCAGTTTCCCACTCGGTGCCTTCTTCAAGTGGCCCCATGAACAACTCGTACAAACGCAGGGCGTCGGCACCATCGCTGTCACAGATCTCGTCGGGGTTCACCACGTTGTTTTTAGATTTCGACATTTTCTCAAGCGCGGTGACGCACTTGATGTCGGTACCTTTAACGAACCACACGCCGTCGCGCTGTTCAACTTCGTCTTCGTAGCGATATTTGCCTTGCGCGTCTTTGTACGACTCGCGATGCAACATGCCTTGGTGAAACAACCGTTGAAACGGCTCTTTGGTCGAAACTAGGCCGGCGTCAAACAGCACCTTGTGCCAAAACCGCGCATACAACAAATGCAAGGTCGCGTGCTCGCTGCCACCGACGTACAAGTCGACTGGCATCCAATATTTTTCTTCAGCGGCATCCCACGCCACTTGATCATTGGTTGGCGAGATAAAGCGCAAATAGTACCAACATGAGCCAGCCCACTGCGGCATGGTGTTGGTTTCGCGTTTGCACATCACACCAGTGTCCGGATCCCGGACATCAAGCCATTCCTTGGCGCGCGCCAGCGGTGGCTGGCCATCGGGCGTAGGCTTGTATTCGTCGATCATCGGCAATTCAAGTGGCAGTGCGCTGTCAGGCAAACACTTCACGGTGCCGTCGGGCATTTCATAGGTTGGGAATGGCTCGCCCCAATAACGCTGGCGCGAGAACAACCAATCACGCAGCCGGAACCGAATCGATTTTTCGCCGAGCTTGTGGCTTTCGAGAAATTCGATAACTTTGGTTTTGGCATCAACCACGTTCAGGCCGTCGAGAAATTGCGAATTGACGTGCAACCCATCGCCACCGTAAGCGGCTTCAACAACGTTGCCGCCCTGCACCACTTCGACGATCGGCAACGCAAAGGTCTTGGCAAAGGCGTAGTCACGCTCGTCATGGGCAGGACACGCAAACACCGCGCCGGTGCCGTAGCCGCCCAACACGTAGTCAGCAATCCACACCGGCAGCTGCGCGCCGTTGACGGGATTGATGGCGTACGCCCCGGTGAACACGCCGGTTTTGGGCGCATCGGCGGCTTCTTCGGTGCGCTCACGGTCGGAGCGGTTCGCCACTTGGGCGCGATACGCGGTGATAGCGGCACGCTGCGACTCAACCGCGATGGCATCGACCAGCGGATGGTCCGGTGCCAACACAACATACGTGCCGCCGAACAAGGTGTCAGGACGAGTCGTGAACACGGTAATTTTGGAACCTGCACCGGCACTCGCTGCCGCCAAGGCAAAATCTACGTTCGCGCCGATCGATCGGCCGATCCAATTGCGTTGCATCTCCAACGTTCCGACTGGCCAGTTTAGGCCATCGAGATCGTCGGTGAGCCGATCACCATACGCGGTGATCCTCAGCATCCACTGTTTCATCATGCGACGTTCCACCGGATCGCCGGTTTCAACGTACTTACCGTCGTGAACTTCTTCGTTGGCTAGCACCGTGCCCAACGCTGGGCAAAAGTTCACTGCGACTTCGGCGCGATACGCCAAGCCGCGGTCAAACAGCTGTTTGAAGATCCACTGCGTCCACTTGTAATAACTTGGCTCGCTGGTCGCGAGCTCGCGGCTCCAGTCGTACGACAATCCAAGCTTTTGCAATTGCTTCTTGAATGTGGCGATATTTTTGGCCGTGGTCACCCGAGGGTGAATGCCATCGCGCTCAGCTTTTCGCTCGGCCGGCAAACCAAAACTATCCCAGCCCATCACCCGCAATACGTTGAAGCCCATCATGCGCTTGGCGCGCGCGACTACGTCGGTGGCGGTGTAGCCCTTCGGGTGTCCAACGTGCAAACCATCGCCCGACGGATACGGGAACATGTCGAGGACGTAATACTTAGGCCGGCTGCGGTCGGTCGGGGTGGCAAACGTATTTTCGCGGTCCCAGTAGGTTTGCCATTTTTCGTCGAGAATCTTGTGATCGTAGCCAGCCATAATATTTTCTTACTGCGAATGCGTGCGGTGACAACCTAGCCGCGTGCACCGATTGTGACGCGCACCAGAAATTAACTCGAACTCAAGCAACTGTTACGCAGGAGCGCCAGCGTGGCCCATCACATCGATAATGCGTTTGGTGACCGCACCAGGATCGCCGACGCCATCAACGCGCAGCAAAATGCCTTTGGCTTCATAGAACGGCACAATCGGTGCAGTTTCCGAATGGTATTTTTCCAACCGGGTGGTCACCGCTTCGACGGTGTCGTCTTTGCGTTGCATCACCTTGTTGGCGATTTCGGCCGGCGGCGGATTAAATTTGATGTGATAGATAGCGCCGGTATCAGGGTCGCTGCGGCGACCGGTGATTCGGTCAACGATGAGGCTATCGGCCACTTCGATGAGCACCACGGCTTCAAGCTTAACGTCGGCTGCCAACATCGCAGCGTCGAGGGCTTCGGCTTGCGGCCGTGTGCGCGGAAAGCCATCGAGCATAAACCCGTGACCACAATCGGCTTTGGTGATGCGTTCTAAAATCATCCCGATGACGACGGCATCAGGGACCAAATTGCCAGCTTTCATGAAGCCATCGGCTTGTTTACCGAGGGGCGTGCCCTCTTTAACCGCAGCGCGCAGCATGTCACCGCTGGAGATATGCGGGATCTTGAACGTATCGACTAGCTTGGCAGCTTGGGTGCCTTTGCCCGCACCTGGCGGACCGACGAGAATCATACGCATGACCGTGGCTCCTTATAGACGGCGTATCCTGGCACCGAGCCGGCCGGGGCGCAATCGGTGCCGGTCGCCAAAGGTAGGAGACCAATTCCGACCGGCAAGATCGACGCGATTATAGCGGGCAAGATCGACGCAATTTTGCGGTAATCACAGTGGCATTTAGCGGTTGTTGTGGGCCGACCTAACCACGGGTCCGCAGCGTTACATGTTTTTCCCAGGTTCATGCTGCATCATCGGGCGAGCGCTGACGCACAGTTCAGGCTAATTTTTTGCGCACGATCGAGCGCTAGCGCTCAGTTAATTCACCGACGACGATTAACGAAAAGTATCGGGGCCAAACAATCGCCGAAGCAGATCCTGCTGCTACACGTCGATCATGCAACTATCTCGTCATCTAGCAAAAGCCCTCATTCTATGTGTGGCCATCGCAGCGCCGATCGGCGCCCACGCCAAACCTAACCGGGACCGCAATGATCAAGATCGGCGCGGCAATCGCGACAAACCAAACGAGCGCGATCATCGCGATCCGCCCTTGGTGCAACCGCCCACCGCCGCGCCGCCAGCAGCGCCGCGTGAAACCTGGCAACCCCGCCGGGGCCAGGTTTGGATATCCGGCCAGTGGCAATGGCGCGACAACCAGTGGCAATGGAATACCGGCCATTTCGATCAACGCAAAAAAAATAAAAAGTGGAATGACGGCCGCTGGGACAACAAAGGCGATCATTGGGAATGGACCGGCGGGATTTGGACTGATGCGCCAACCAACCCCGACCAACCACCCGCGTTGATCAATGAAACACCGCGCCAACGCCGAGGCTACGTCTGGGTCAACGGCAATTGGAATTGGGAGCAGAACAATTGGGAATGGAATCCAGGCTCGTTGCAAAAACGCCCGCCGGGCAAGCGTTGGAATGAAGGCGCGTGGGCCACTGTCGGCGGCAAGTGGACGTGGACCGCAGGCACCTGGATCGATGCGCCGAACGTACAGCCAGCGCCACCGCAACCACGCGAAGAAGTTCGGCGATATGCACGCAACAATGTATGGGTGGCCGGGCACTGGCAATGGGACGACGGCGACTACCAATGGGTCGCTGGCCGATTGCAACCGCGCCCGCGTGGCAAGCGCTGGCAAGATGGTAAATGGCAAATCACCAACGGTTCATGGATTTGGGCGGTAGGCTCATTCAGCGACGCACCAGCGATGCAAGAAGCGCCACCACAACTGATCATCGAAACGCCGGTGCCACGGCGAGGCTATCGTTGGATCAACGGCAACTACGCCTGGCGTAGTGGTGACTACGAATGGATGCCTGGGCATTGGGAACGCGAACGCGCCAACAAAACCTGGGTCGAAGGCACATGGACCAACACCAACGGTAGCTGGACCTGGTCAGCCGGCCTGTGGCAGTAGCCCGCGCTTTATTTCGCCGTTTTCAAGCGTAGCGGCGTGACCCCAGTCAGAATGACGTCACCATTGGGTGCGATGCGAACTTCACCTAGTGGGGCATCGTCGATATCGCGTACGGTGTAGCGGTTGCTCAACAAATGCACGCGTTGATTGCTTGAACCGCGCAACCCTTGGCCTAGGCGAAGATCGCTGCGGTAACGGCCGTCGATCAACACATCAAGCAACGCCAACGCTTCGCCGCCGCGCGGCAGCCCTTGAAGTTCTTCGATGGTGTAGCCCGAGAACATCATCGTCGACAGGCCAGCGAGTCGCGCCGCCGCAAGCAGCGCAATCGCAGCGTCGATTTGTTGCATCGGTTCACCACCGGAAAGCGTCAGGCCCTCAATGCCCGACGCAGCGGCACCGGCAAGACTGGCGAGGATACTATCGAGTTCGACGGTACCAGTAGACGCTGCGACCACATCTAACGCGTGGGTCGCGGGATTAAAGCATCCAACACAACCAAGCGAGCAGCCCTGAAACCACACCACGGTGCGCACGCCTGGCCCGTTAGCGCGTGACCGCGGCTCCATCGCATGCAGACGGGCTTGCATACCGAACTATGGGGCCAGCGGGCGGGTAACTGCGGGTTGCGGTCGTTGCCCCAGCGTGCTGGTCCGCACTTCGATTTCGCCAACCAACAAGTCAGGCGTGATGATCGCGCTTTCGATACCACCCGACGGCACGTTGCCGTTGTCGGTACCACCGCCGATGCGCAGCGAGATAAAACTCTCCGACGGCGCGAGGTAGTTGTACACAAAAGGTGTGGAGCCGGCCGCAATCACATCTTTCCACGTACGAATCGGCAACTCGGCGAGTTGCACGCCGCGCACTAACTCTTGCTTGCCGTTGGGAAACACTTTGTACGCCACCAGCGCCGGTGGTGGCAGCGCTTGATCGGTGGTTTGCAACATGTTGAGTAACTCGTGGCGCGAGAACTCCGGTGCTGAGGTTATCGCGGCGTCGTCAAAGCGTTGAATCAACAAGCCATAGCCTAGGCCCTCATTGCGCGCACTTGATAGCAACTTGGCTTTGAGCGCGGCACTCGACAACCCGCCTTTGGCGTTCACGAACAGGTTGGTTGCACTGCCGTGAAATGCGCCACCTTCCGCAGTGCGTCGTGCGTGACCGTTAGATACCGCATCTTTTTGCGACGGCGTACGACTGGTTAGCAAGGTTTGCAGCTTGCCCTCTTTGACCATCGTCACCCGTTGTGCAGGTGTGCCTTCGTCGTCGAGCTTGTAACCACCGATGAGCGCTTTGCCATTGGCAGCGCTAGCGGTTGGATCGTCGGAAAATGACAGCATGGTAGCTGCGACGCGTAGCCCGACCTTGTCGGTCAGCGCACCACCAAATTGTTTGGCGTCTTGAGGCCGCAAGCCTTCAGGCAACGGCGTGCCACCCAGGTGCGGTGCCAAGGTTTGCCGAATAAAGCCGACTGCGCCTTCACCTTGGAATAACACTGGGCCAACGTAGCGACCGACCAGCGGGGCCTTGGCTAGATCCCGCAGCAGGTCGCTGATCTTTTTGATCTCGTCATTGAGCTCTTGATTGCTCGGCAAGTCTTTTTCGGTGTGGCCATAGCGTAAATAATGCTGCGCTAAGCCTTGGCCATCGTCGGCCTGGCCACTCGCTGCGATCAACACGCCGCTGGCTCGACGGGTGTCGGTCACGCTGGTGCCTTCGGTGGTCAGATACCAACGGCGTTCGAGGTAGCTGGTCACGGCAACACGCGAATCGCGTACGTGCGCAGCCCCGCGAAACGCACTCGACAACAATTTGGCGCGGGCTTCGAGATCGACAACGGATTCTAAGACTGGCACAGCAATTTGATCGTCTGACACAATCGCTTTTTGCTGGGTCCACGCTGGCACATCGGCTTGGCCGACACTGCCGGCTTTGCGGCTTTCCATTTTGGCGCGCAGTTGAATGAGCGCTTCTTTGTACGCAGCATCAGTGGCCATCCATGCCGCGCGCCGCGCGATACGTGGCGTAGCTTCGAGTGATAGCGACACGGTTGCAACCGCGTCGACATCGTCACCGCCAGGCACGACGAAGTTGCCATTGTCAAAATTCACCGAACCAACCCGCACCCGCGCTTCGAGGCTCACGAAGTGCCGCGATTTTTTGGAGGTGGTGAAACCCAGCGACGCCACGGCATCGTTGACTTCCACTTCCGTGATTTTGTACGCGATGCTGTACGGCTTGGGTGCGCCAGGGATTTGCAAATTTTGCATCGCGCGATTCATCTCTTGCGCGACAGCGTCGACGATATCCTTGGTCACCGCGCGGGACGCTTGAACCATACTGGATGGTGGCGCGGCTGGTTTGGCAGCGACGCTACCGACCTGCGCAACCAGCAACGATGAACCAAGAACAACAGAAGCGAGGATACGTTTCATTGAGCGGACTCCTGATGCGGACGAGCCGATGGGGCAGCTTGACGAAGTGACGGGGCGTCCATCAGCGGTGGCCGATCTGGCGGAATGAAGCTTTTTTCAACTTCGAGTTTTTCGATCAACAAGCTTGGCGCCGACGCTGACACCGGGACCCAACCACTTTCGGCACCGCACATACCGTTGAAAGTTTCGACTTCACGGCTGGCTGCGCGGATCGATTGCAACGCAACCAGCGGCGTGCCACCGATGTCGATACCACGAACTAACTCGCGGCGGCCGTCGGGATAAATCCGATAGGCCATGACTGGATTGACTTTGAACGCTTGCGGCGCGAAGGCCGAGGTGTTGGTGAAGCCACCGCTGATGTCAGTGAACACCATGCCGTATGGACGGTTTTGTTTTTTTACTTCTTCGAGGAGCAATTTTTCAAGTTGCGCGCGCTCAACACTTTTGCTGGCTTCAACAATTAAATTGCCTTGGCGCGACACTGGCGGCAATCCTGGTGAGCGCCGACCGTGGCCATTGGAGCGAGGAAAACCCGAAATCGGATTGCGGCCTAACAGAAAGCCAACCAGTTTGCCTTGATCGACCAGGGGCACCCGCCGTGCACGCACGCCTTCGTCGTCGAAACGGTAGAAGCCGTTGAGCTGTATCCCGTTGGCGGTTTGGATGGTGGCATCGTCGTACACGCTCAACCACGGTGGTGCGATGTCTTTACCCACTTGAGCCGCAAAGGTTTGACCACTGGTGTCATCCTTTTGGCGGTGACCTTCGATGCGGTGACCAAACACTTCATGAAAAAACACGCCCGCGGCGCGGCCTTCGAGGATGGCCGGCCCAACATACGGATCGGCCAACGGCGCTTCATGCAGCGCATCAAGTTCAGTGGTCACCGTTTTGATCAATTCGTCGACGACAGCATCGCCCGGCAAATCGCTCGGTGTTCGACCGAAGCGCTGTTCCAACCGCGACAAGTTCATGCCGTCGTCGGCTTTGACGCCGACCGAGATGTTGAGTTGCGCCGAGGTCCACGACAATTGGATCTGTGAACCCTCACTGTTGACGAACCAAGCCGTCGTCAAGCGAAAGCTCACACCGCAAGTGCCGCGCGTTGCATGACCATGAAGGGCTTTGGCCGAACAGCGCTTCATGCGTTCGATCCACGCTTGTTTATCGAAGGTCAACGTGGCTGGCGTTTCGACGTAAACTTCGCGCTGGTCCGACGAGAAATCCGGAACCTCGGTACGCTTGCTCAAGGTTGAAAGATCTTGACGCACATAACCTAACGCTTGCGCCGACTCATTGTAGCGACGATCGGTCTCCAGCCATAACGCATTGGTGACCGCGAACGGGTCGTCGCCAAACGGCACCACCCCCGGCCGGGTCAACGGGGCATTAAGTCCGTTGTCGTCGGACAATTGCCGCGTGTTATCTAGTTCGGCCGCACCGACGCGCACTTCGACGTCGAGATTGCGATCGGTGTCGTCGGAGTCCGTGACCAAGGCGCCACCTTCGGCTTCCAACGTGACCTGGCGTTGCTCGACGAGCTGGTAGGCCAAATAATGCGCGGGTTCGGGTTTGGCCCGCAGCGCCACCATGGCGCGATCATTCTCGGCTTTCATGATGTCGAGCAGGCGCGACCGTGTCGCTGGCGAATCACCTTCGGTTGGCGCACTCTTGGTAACTTTGAGCGACGACGGAATGTTCGGGAGTTCCAGCGTTATCTCACCGGCCGGCTTCGGCAAGGTCGGAATTTGCACGGGCTTCGCCGCGTTCGTACCGCAGGCGGTCGCCGACACCACGGCTACCAGCCACCAGCTCCTCGAAACATGTTTTCGATGCATTGCCGGTAAGCGTAGGGGGCTCAGCCCCCTGGGTCAAACGCAACCTACCTACATTTTCACCTACCTGCTGCTGTTACGGCGTCGGTGTCTTAGCGCGTAGCGACGCCGGCCGTCGCTGCGACATCATCGCAGCTTCAATACTTGCACCTAAACACACGGCTTGATCCGGTGCGATACCGTCACGCAAAGGCACGGCAAAATGCGCCGCGACAGCCTCACGTACCACTGCCAAGTGGCTGGTGCCGCCACACATATAGATTGCCGAGAGCTGGGTTTTAGCGATGCCCGCGGTTTCCAACGCACGGTCACAGACATCTAACGAGCGGGTTACCAGCGAACGCGCGGCGCGAGCGAAAATTTTGCGGTCAATAACCAATTCAAGTCCGATCATGCCGTGTGCGGTACGCAAAACATCCGGCACTGCGATCGTGGCTTGATCGGCACCTGCCAATTCGCGCTTGGCACGTTCGCAGGCAAACCGCACGCGTTGCCATTCCACCGCTTGCCCGCGCAAATCGACCTTGTGTTGTCGCCAAAATTGATTGGCCGCAGCCTCGGCTAACACCAAGTCAATATCGTCACCGCCGAGCCACGCATCACCGGCGGTAGCCAAAACTTGAAACGACGAACTCGACACATCGACGAGCGAAAAATCGAACGTGCCACCGCCGAAATCGTAAATGCCGATGATGCCGCCGAAGCCAGGCACATAACGATTGGCCACCGCTGCAGCGGTTGGTTCGTCGATGAAATCGACATTGCGAAACCCGGCCAATTGCGCCGAACGCTGTAAGGCCGCCAGCCGGGTTTCATCGAAGGTCACTGGCACGGCGATGACCGCATCTTCGACCGGTGTGCCCATCCGATTCGAGGCCAGTTGCCGCACGTAGCTCAACAAATGTGCGCAAATTTGCGGAATGGCCCATTTTTGCTGGCAAATCTCGAGCAAGGTTTGGCCATCGGGTCCGCGATAGGCCAAATACGGTTGTTGGGCCAAAAAGGATTGCACTTCGCGATCATCAAAGCCGCGCCCAAGCAGGCGTTTTGGCGACACCACGGTGCGCGATGGCGCAGTTGCAGCGCGATCTTTGGCCGGGCTGCCGACGACCACATCATCTTTTGACAAAAACGAAATGATCGAAGGGATCAACTTTTCGCCAGCATCATTGGCAAACATGGTGACCTTGCGATCGCGGACCGCCGCGACCGAGGTATTGGTCGTGCCCAAATCGATGCCGATGACCGGGCGTTGTGAAGTCGAAAGCCCGGTCACAGCTCCATCGTACTCCGTCGTGTCGCAATTCGCATCAAACTGGAGCCGAAACCAGGAAGCGGCGCTCAGATCCGTTATAATTATTTCTATGTCTGCGTACCCGGGACGCAAAACCG
>JAYWHS010000617.1:0-3211 GCA_043777635.1 Kofleriaceae bacterium
ACCAACGTCGCCAACAGCATGGAGGTCTTCATGATGACTCTATGTAGAGCACGAGCCGTGCCGACGGCAGAGTCTTGTAACTATCTGATGTTACGTTGAGATCTGCTGAATCCTGAGTCCCGGGGTAAGCAGCATTGCGCACTGCGAGTTGCAGCCTAGGATATTATCCGAGGTCTTTTGTCGCCAGCCTGGCGCAGTGTTCGGCCGCTCGGCGGGCCCGGAAGGCGCGGGTTTTCACAGTGGCCAACGGTACGTGCAAGCTGCTGGCGATTTCAGATTCGCTGTAGCCAGCCAGGTATCGCAACTCAAACACTTCGCGATATTTTTCGCCCATCTTGGTCGCTACCGCGATGGCCTGCGCAATGAGCTCGTCGCACTCGGCTAGCTGTGCTGGACTGGGTTGTTGGCTTGCGATCACCTGCTCAAGCGGACGCGCAGATCCACGGTCGGCGTCAGCAATTGCGATTTCTCGTCGATAACGGCGGTGGCGTCGCAAGTGCATCAGGGCAGCGCGACAGGTGACCCGGTACAACCAGGTGCTGTATTTACAGTCGCCACGAAAGTTGGCAGCGTAGCGATGCGCGCACAACATGGCATCTTGCGCGATATCATCCGCATCGCTTTGATTGTGTACAAAGCGCATGGCAATCGCATGGACGTAGCGTTGGGTCTCGGAATCGAACGCACCTGGTTTCATCATTTGGACCTCTTGCCTTCAAGCAGTAACGCAAGGTCCATTCCAATGTGTTGGACATGTAAATCCAGCTATTTGCGCAAGTTTTGCAGCTAGATCTGTCAATTGTTTTGGACGGTGTCTAGAATTATAGACATGGATGGCCAACGTAATGTCTTGTTGCTCGATGCGGATCCCAGCGCCGGGGAGCTGCTTAGTGTTTGCTTAGCACCAGCAATAATTGAACAATTTACCAACACTGAAATGGCCTTTGAACGCCTCACGGCGGTGACGTGGGATGCAGTGGTGTTCGATCCGTATGTCGATCAGGTCGGCGAACCACAAGATGACCTTGCACTTGGTTTGTTGCGGCGTATTCGAACGGCTGCGCCTGATGCGGTTGCACTGCCGTGGTGCAGCACACCTACGGTGACCTTCGCGGTTCGCGCCATGCGGGGTGGGGCGCTCGATGTATTGCGCAAGGTCGCCGGCGATGGCGACATCCGACGATCGGTGGATCGCGCGATCGCCCATGGTGCGTTGAGTCGCGAAGTTCGACGGTTGCGCGGCGAGGTGGAGCGAGCCCGTGGCATCGGTGATGTCATTGGCGATTCACCGCTGATGCGGCAACTGCTTGCAGTTGTCGAACGGGTAGCGTCGTCGGACGCCACGGTTTTGATCGTTGGTGAAAGTGGCACTGGCAAAGAATTGCTCGCACGCACGGTGCATCGGGTGGGGCCCCGCAGCGATGGCCCGTTTGTGGCATTTGATTGTTCAGCGTTAGCCCCGAGTCTGCTCGAAGACGAATTATTTGGCCACGAAAAGGGTGCGTTCACCGGCGCGAGTCGGGCCCGCCGTGGGCTGTTTCGCGAAGCCCAGGGCGGTACGATTTTTCTAGATGAAATCGGCGATATTGATGCATCGGTGCAAAACAAGCTGCTGCGGGTGTTGCAAGAGCGCGAGATCAAGCCGGTCGGCAGTGAGCGTACGGTGCCGATTGATGTTCGGGTGGTGGCCGCAACCAACAAAGATCTAAAGCAGCTGGTGGCGCGCGGACTATTTCGCGAGGATTTGTATTGGCGGCTCGCGGTGGTGCCCGTGATGGTGCCACCGCTACGTGAGCGCAAAGAAGATATTCCGAAGTTAGCTGCGCACATTTTGGCGAGGCGTCGGGGCGCTGCGAAAAGTTTTGCGGGTACCGAAGCGCGGTATCCAACGCAAATTACCGGGCGAGCCTTGGCGCGATTGGCCACGTATCGCTGGCCGGGCAATATTCGCGAGCTAGAAAATGTGTTGTCGCGCGCTGCGATTTTATGCGATGGCGAAATTATCCGTGAAGACGATCTGGACTTGGTTGGGCTTGAATCGGTGGCTCCACCTGGTGGTAGTGCAGACATTCCGTCGACGGCCGTAACCGCAGCGCTAACCCTCGACCCTACGGCCTCGCTCAAAGAGCTGGTGGCTCGCGCTACCCGAAGTGTGGAACGCGCCGCCATTGAAGCGGCACTAGCGCAAACCGGTTCTGCATCGGCGGCAGCGATGCGGCTCGGCATAAGCCGGGCCGGCCTGTACAACAAGATGAAAGAATATGCGATCGTTGGTCGCGGCCACCGAGAGTAGCTGCGTAGTTGAAGGAGTCCATGTGAGTCAATTTTCCGCTTGTCCGACCGTTAGTTTACTTGCCGGAGATGGTATCGGTCCCGAAATTGCTGAAGCTACCGTGCGCGTCGTCGAAGCTGCCGGCGGCCGCGTAGTGTGGGAGCTAGTAAGCGCAGGCATGACGGCCGCAGCGCAACAGGGCGATCCGCTGCCCGCAGCAACGGTGGAGTCCATTAAGAAAAACCAACTTGCGCTCAAAGGCCCCTTGGGTACACCGAGTGGCACCGGCTTTCGTTCGGTCAACGTCGCGCTGCGGCAGCAGTTTGATCTATATGCGAACGTTCGCCCGACCGTGACTATCCCGGGGGTGCCGTCGCGCTACAGCAATATCGATATCGTGGTGGTGCGCGAAAACACCGAAGATCTGTATGCGGGTATTGAACACTATATCGATGCGCGTCGCTCGGCTGCTGAATCGATTGCGATCATCACTCGGTTTGGATCTGAACGTATCATCGTGTATGCCTTTGAATATGCACGTCGCCACGGCCGCAAAAAAATTACACTCGTGCACAAAGCCAACATTCTCAAATTGAGCAACGGTTTGTTTTTGGACGTCGGGCGCGAAATCGCCAAGCGTTACCCCGACATTGAGTTCAACGATATGATTGTTGATGCCACCGCAATGAAGTTGGTGGTTATGCCCGAGCGCTTTGACATGATTGTCACGATGAACTTGTTCGGCGATATCTTGTCGGACTTGACCGCTGGCCTCATCGGCGGGCTTGGGGTTGCACCAGCAGCAAACCTGGGCGGCAATCTGTTTGGCCAAGGCGAAGGTGGTTCGTGCGCAATTTTCGAAGCAGTGCATGGCACAGCGCCGGATATCGCTGGCCAAGGCATCGCAAACCCGACCGGCCTGATGCTGTCTGCGGCGAT
>JAYWHS010000618.1:0-11131 GCA_043777635.1 Kofleriaceae bacterium
GGGACGACCCATTGTTTGTCGCTCGCATGGGGTGCCGGTGCGCATGCTCAACGAGCGCTCGTTGCCAGTGGTGAGTGCGTGTTATCGCAACTTTGTCGACCGTGAGCCGGCCACGATCGCAACGGATTGCGTGCTCGACCAAACCACACTGTCGACGACCTTGTTGGCAATCAACGCTGGCGCGACCGAACGTTTTGCCCTCGACGAGCTGTTAGCGGATTTGCTTGAACAAGCCTAAGGACTTGTGCACAAATTACTGACCTTTCTTTGAGCCGATCCATCGTGACTGGCGGCGTTGCTCGTCAGTCACATACCGACGGGTATGCTCCTTCCTCGCGCCCTGCCATTCACGCGGCTCGACCCAAATACTGGGTCAGCAATTCATTTACAAGTCCTAACAACACGGCTGGCTTGGCGTCAGCGCCCCATCGACGTAGTCGTGGCCAGCGCTTGTTGTAACCGTTGCGCTGTCGGCGTACGCACGGCTTGTTCTCGACTGTCGACGCCGAGCACGCGCAGAATCGCACCGATGTGAACCCGTACCGTAACTTCGGCAATTTCAAGGTTGCGAGCAATCGCCGCAGTGGTTGCGCCACGGGTTAGCTCGACCAGGACTTGCTCCTGTCGATTGGTCAACGCAGCGTCGGGCGGAGCATCTTGCGGCTCCAGCAACATCGGCGGCACATAAATGCCACCCGCAAAAACCAACTGCACGGCGCTAAGCAGCGCGTCGGTATTTACACCCTTATGGATATAACCGCGAGCACCGGCCTTGAGCGCGGCGTACACCAAGCCCGACGACGCTTCAGCCGAAAGCACTACAATAGATGTTCGCTGCGCGAGTTCGCGCACCATGGCTAACGCCTCAAGCCGCGACCGCCCCGGCAGCTGCATGTCGAGCAAGATCAAATCAAAAGGCGGATTCGCAAGCAACAGCTCAACCGCTTGCTCCGCACTCGCCGATTCAACAACCTCCACCTGCTCGGTCACGCGTGCGAGGGCCAACGCGAGCCCCTCGCGGACCAACGCATGGTCATCGATAAGAAGGAATCTTGTGGCCATGCTTACTTAATTTACACACCACGATATTTAATGTCACGCACAAAGTGGCAAATCGTCGACGGAGCAATGTGTGCACAACTCCGACACTTGGCAGGGCACGCACTAACATCGCTACGCCAAGCTTTACCCACACCGACGCCGACCGCATTTACCAGGCTCGCGAGTGCACTGAATCAAGTTGTGTACGGACAAATACGCGCCACACAACTTGTCAGCTTGGTGGTTGTGGCATGATCACATACCAAACCAGCCGCATCCCGATTCGAACGCGAGCGATACCAATACAACGCTTGCTGCATCAACCGAGGCGAATGCACCGGCCAATCGGAACGTACCGTCGACAAATCGATTGTAGCGGCGTGTTTGCGCAACCAGGCGGCCCGTGCAGCGTAGGTGTTGGTGCCACGCCGACGCAAGACATCGATCACGCGCGCGACATTGGTGTCGACGACCAACAGTGAATTACCGTCGAGCAATGGGAACCAAGGCGTGAGCCCGGGCGCTAACGCCGGTGTTGACAGCGCCGCAACAAACATCGACGCGAGTTTTTCGCCGACATGATAAAACGTTGCAACGGCGGCGACCATGGCAGCTGCACGCTGCGCCGGGGTTGTGGGCTGACGACAAATCGCGGTGAACAGCGCTGCAAAACCCGTGGCTGCCGCCGGCGCGTTTTTCTGTTGGGTTTGAATTTCGTTGTGGAGTCGCGCAGCGTAGCCACCTTGCATCGGCGCAAAATCCGCTGCGCGATTAGGCAGCTCGGCGAGCGACACAATGCCTGCATCGACCGCAGCGTGGGCGGTCGTAAGCGCCATCGCCGTCGGCAACGTCTGCAAATGTAGCCAAGCCGATGTTGCCATCTTGCCAAGATCGCCCATGCGGCCAATCGCCAGACTTGCATCTTTGACGTGACAGGGCGTACGCGGCCGGTGATCACACGTTGCCGTATCCCGTCGCGCACCGTCGCGCACGAACGTACGCCGGACATCGCACGTTGCATCAAAGGTCGCAGCATCCTGCAAGTGTTCACACGGTGATTGCGTCACTGCCAATTGTACCCGTCGAGGATCTACCAACGCCGCGACCGCGCGGGCCGGCATGTCGCGCTGTTTTTGCATGATGTCAACATCGCGCCGCGACTGATACATCGTGAGTGCGACGAACAAGCCAAACAGCGCGTCCTCGTCGCCACGCGCCAACTTGCTCGGGTCCACCGCAAACCGCCCGACCCGCGCGGCATCACAATAAAATGGCAGCGTGCTAGCACCTTCGAGTTGGCCATACACATGCGCGGCGTACCATTCCACCATTGTGCGAATGCTGGTGCGCACGCCGGGCTGGCGTGGCGATTTTGCCGCAATTTCTCGACGCTGCGGAGCAGACAAGACAGACACGGGCAGAACCTACCGCAGCGTCGGACTTCGGTTCAATGCCGGCGACGCAACAACCAGTGCAGATTTTCTACGAATTAAGTAACAACTTGAACGACCGAAAACCGAACACCGACGACGGACCTCGGGCTTTAGCAAGCACGCATCAAAATCGAAGATCGCCGGTTGCGATGAGCCGTGAGCTGAGCATCGGTGACCACAGATGTCACACCGAACGCGTAGCCTGGGTGGCTATGTGGATCAATGCGGGTGGACAGGTGATATTTGCAGCGACCGATGTCGCCGAGGCTACAACCTGCGCGCATCGCGTGACGTTGAAGCTGCGCACCGCTGAAAAACTGATCAAGATTCACGAGTTTGAAGATCCGGCGCTTGACCTCCTACAACAGCGTGGCCGCGAACATGAAGCCGCGTATGTGGCGGCGTTGCAGGCGCAGGGTTTGACCGTGACACGCTGTAGTGCCAGCGACGGACCAAGCGATGCCACCAGCACCGCCCACGAGGCCACGGTGGCAGCGATGCACAGCGGCGTTGATGTCATCGTGCAGCCGCATTTTTCCGTCGGTGACCAAGCTGGTGTCCTCGATATTTTGCGTCGGGTCGAAACCGCAAGCGACCTGGGCGCGTGGAGCTACGAAGTGTACGACACCAAGCTGGCACGCACAGCGCAGCTCGGCGCAGTCATGCAAGTTGCCTACTACTCGGCGATGTTGACATTGGTGCAAGGCCACGCGCCGATCAAGATGCACTTGGTCGCACCCGCCCCCGCACTGATCGTCGACGGCAACGTGACGCTTGGCGCTTCGCCGTTTGCAGTCAGCAGCTTTTTGGTTGCAGATTTTGCTGCGTATTTTCGCAATGCGCTGGTCGCGTTGCGCACCAGCGTGAGCGCGCTACGCGGCCGCGGCACCTACCCGACGTATCCCGAGCCGTGTGATGCGTGCGGTGCATGTAATTTCGCCATGCATTGTGAATCCCAACGCCTGGCCGATGATCATCTTTCGCAAGTACCCGGCGCCACCGCTGCCCATCGGGCCGCACTCGCTGATATCAAAATTACCACCGTCGCGCAGCTGGCAGTGGCCGAGTTGCCGACGCAATGGCGGCCAAGTTTTGGCAAACGCCAAGGTTACAATCGACTGGTCGAACAAGCGGCCATGTTAGTGACCGCGCGCGACACCGGCCGACCTACATGGAAATTGCGCAGCGTGGCGGCGGGTGCGCCCGATGAACACGGCCGCGGGCTCGGTGCCTTACCGACGCCGAACCCAGGCGATGTATTTTTAGATCTTGAAAGCGACTTATTCGCGCCGCCTGCGGGGTTGGACTATCTGTTCGGTTGGGCCACGCGCAAGGCGCTAACCACGACTTCATCGACGGACGCAGGCATCAACTATCACCATGCCTGGGCCACCAGCCTCGCCGACGAGCGCCGGGCCTTGGATACGTTTTGGCGCTGGCTCAAGGCTCAGCGTCAGCGATTTCCCGACTTACACATGTATCATTTTGGCCACTACGAGCGCTCGGCCTTGGGCCGGATGACCCAGCGGCACGGCGTATACGCCGAAGAGCTCGACCAACTTTTGCGCGGCCAACGCTTCGTCGATCTCGGCCGCACGTTTCGCGATGCCATCATGGCCGGCGTGACCAGCTACGGGCTTAAAGCCGTTGAGCCGGTGGTCGGCGCGACGCGCGCGGTGGCGTTACGTGATGCCACCCGCGCAAAAATCGCCTGCGAACTGGCGTTGGAGTCCGGCCAAGGCAGCATGTTGCTGCATGACCTGCCGACGGAAGCAGCGACACTGGTAGCGTACAACCGCGACGATTGCGCCGCGTTGCCACAACTGCAAACCTGGCTCGAAGCGCGACGCGATGAAGCGTTGCGCCTCGCGGCAAGCGATGCCAGCCTGACCCCAGTCGCGCGCGCGGCAGCCATTGCCAAGCTACAACGGCCGAAGAAATCCGAGCGTGACAACGAAAAAGCTAACGAGCGCGCGGCTGAAGTGGCAGCGCTGGTCGATGCGCTGCTGGTCGGTATTCCCGCCGATGTCGAACAGCGCACGCCAGCCCAGCATGCGCGTTGGCTGTTGGCTCACACGTTAGAATTTCATCAGCGCGAAGCCCGCCAAGCCTGGGCCTTGCGCTATCAACGGCTGGGCAGCGACGAACAAGACATGCTCGACGATCATGAAGCGTTGAGGAGCTTAGAATTTATTGAGCACCGCGCCAAGACTGGCGAAGAAAAATCCCCTCGGATGGTATTTGCATTTCCACCGCAAGAATCCAGCTTGGCCGCCAAGAAATCCTTGCTCTTCGCCATCCCCGGTGTCGTTGAGACCGCGCTCGATCCAAGCTTGCCTCCGACCCCACGCACTGCGTCAGCAACCATCGCATCAATTGACTTTGCAACCGGGCGCCTGGTGGTCATCGCGCCCAGCAAAAACGACAAAGCCGCTGAGCTACAAACCTCACGGCGTGCGGTACTCTTCGACGACATTAAGCCCACAAATCAGGTTGCAGGCCTGTTGCGTTTTGCCCACGCGATTGTGGACGGTGGCATCGTCCAGTTCGAGCAGCCGATAGCCAACCTGCCAACCACGCTGCGCGCCGGCGTAGCGTTACTCACGCGTCATGCACCGCTGGTGCTCAACCCCGAGCATCCAGCGACGGTACAGCCGCCCTACGTGAAGACCGTGCCAGCACGGCCACGCATCCATGCCAAGCACGCTGTGTACGTCCGGCCCGACAACGCATCAGATACAGCCACGCTGGGCCACGACCCAACCGTGCATGCCATGAATATTCTCGACTCAGCCAACGGTGGCGTGTTGGCCATTCAAGGCCCACCGGGCGCAGGCAAAAGCACCATGGCGGCAGCGATGATTCTGCAACTGGTGGCACAGGGCAAACGAGTTGGCGTATGCGCCAATAGTCATTCGGTGGTGCTTGAACTGCTGAGCAAAGTTGTCAGGCGCGCCGCTGACGGCCAACGCGCTACACCTGCCGGCTTGACCATCGTGCATGCCAAAGGTAATCGTAGCGACGACGAATTCAGCCCAGCTGGCATTCAACTACTCGACACCAAAGCCGCCGAACACCTCGCGCTCGGGCAAAATACTCAGATCATCGGCGGCACGGCGTTCTTTTGGTCACGCGAAGCCTTAGTGAACTCAATCGATGTATTGCTGGTCGACGAAGCCGGCCAAGCTGCGCTGCCCAACGTGCTGGCGATTGCCCCGGCCGCGCCGTGGCTGGTGCTGATCGGTGATCCGCAGCAGCTCGAACAACCAATTCAAGCCGCCCACCCCGATGGCTCAGCAGCGGCGGCGCTGGTGCATTTCCTCGACTGTGCGCCAACGATTGCGGCCGACCGTGGCATCTTTTTGGCCCAAACCTTTCGCTTGGCTCCAGCCATCTGTGCGTTTACCTCGGAGATGTTCTACCAATCGCGGCTGGTTTCGGCACCGGGCCTGAGCGTCCAGGCGTTGCATTTCTCGGCCGGAGCACCGCGAACGGCCCCCAGCAAAACTGCAACATCGTCCGAGAAGCGGACAGCCACGTCAACGCTCGTTCATTTTGCGAAAGTTACGTCCGACGACAACACAAAGCACCCCGCCCCGGCGACCTTCGCTGGTGCCGGTTTGCACCTCATCACCGTTGCGCATCAGCGCCGTGCCAACCTATGTCCCGAAGAAGTCAGCGCTGCCGCCCACTTGGTCGACAACTTGCTGGCTGATGGCAGTTTCATCGACCGCAACGAACGCATGGCCCGACTGCGCCCCCAAGATATCCTGATCGTCGCGCCCTACAATGTTCAAGTCCAAGCCCTGCGCGCCGAGATTCTACCGACCCACCCAGGCCTGCAAATCGGCAGCGTAGACAAATTCCAAGGCCGCGAGGCCCCGGTTGTCATTTACTCCATGTGCGCGTCGACCGTGGCCGATGCACCGCGCGGCCTGCCGTTCCTGTTTGATCTGCACCGCCTCAACGTCGCCACCTCGCGCGCGCAAGCCGCCGTGTTTTTACTCGCTGCGCCGACGCTGCTCTATCCCGCTTGTCGCACGCCCGATCACGCCCGCCGCGCCAACGCGTTGGCCCGCTACGCCGAAATGGCCACGCACTGGCGCTGTGGCTAGCACGCAGCTCTTACGTCCATGCCCAGCGCCTGATTGACGAGCAGTCCAAAGCCCCAATGAGCTTGGAACGAGGTACGGTTTTGCGCTGGTTACCGCGTTGTAATTACTGGCGCTGCGTAAATTGCCCAAGTAACGATGCCAGCGTCGTAACGAAACGCTCAAGCTGCGCAGGTTGCGGCATCGAAAACGAAACCCGTTGCGGTGCAACGGCATCGCCTGGATCGACGCGCACCTGAAATGCCCGTTGCAACGCCTGCAACCCTGACGTGGTGGCTGCGGTTGACAACAGCTCCCCAGCTGATGCCGCAGCCCCGTGCGTATTTGCAGCCGTCGCGGCCGGTGGGGGCATCAGCGTAGCGAAAAATGATTTTGCGGCGGCAACCAGTGCACCGGTTGCCTGGGCCAACTGTGCCTGTGTGGCGCTCGGCTCGGCGATTCGCACGGCTGCGCCGGTGGCCTCGTCGTGTTGATCATCCGCGCTGGCCCGAATCGCGTCATCAACCGCAGCCACGGCCGTACCGCTAATCGCCGCCGCAGGCAAAGCGCCTAACAAAACTTCCAACCGATCCTTGAGCTCTTGCGCATTGCCTCGAATACTCACGTCGGACACCTTGGATTCTACATCGAGCACCGCCAGCGCCAGGTCGCGCTTCGCTGCGAGCGTCGCCATCAATTGCTCTTCAATCGTGGCTTCGGTCACCAGCACATACACTGCCACTGGTTTGGTTTGCCCCATGCGATGCGCACGCGCAATCCGTTGTTCCAGCACCGCAGGATTCCACGGCAAATCGATATTGATCACCGTGTTTGCCGCTTGTAAATTAAGCCCGGTGCTGCCCGCGTTGGTCGTCAAAAAGAAGCGACACCCAGCATCTTGCTGAAACCTGGCGACAATTGCCTGGCGCTTTTTCTGCGGTACTTTACCGTCGAGCCTAACAAAGGCCATGTCACGTTCGACCAGCATGGGCTCGATCAGATCAAGCATCGTCGTCCAATCGGAAAACACCAGTACTTTACGCGACGGCTCTTGCGCTATTTGATCGAGCAGTTCAGCGAGCCGGACCAGCTTCGACGAATGGCCCGGTGCTTCCCGATTTACCAGGAATGTACTATCGGCCGACATCCGCGCTTTCAATAACGCGATGCGCAGCCGCACCAAATCCATTTCGGTAAAGTACCGTTTGCCGACAATTTGCGCCACCGTCTTCATGAAGCCGCTGTGCAAGATCAGTTGTTCGCTGGTCGGCGGAATCCGCACAATTTCGACCGTGCGCGGAGGCAACTCAAGCCGTACCGAAGCTCGGGTTCGCCGCAGCAAAAGTGGCGCCAACCGTTTACGCAGCGTATCAAGGCCCTTGTAACCAATGAGTTTACCGTCTTCATCGAGCTTGCGATGTTGATGAAAAAAACGAAACTCGGCACCCAACGCGTGCGGATCGACAAATTCCGCCACGGAGTGCAAATCGTCGAGGCGATTTTCCAACGGCGTACCGGTGAGCACCAACGCAAACCGTGATCGCAAGCCCTTAACTACCCGCGATGTTTTCGCTTGCCAGTTTTTAATTCGCTGACCTTCATCAAGGATGATCAAATCCCAACGTGTACTTTCGATGGCTTCGATGTCCCGCAACACCTGCTCGTAATTGCAAATTGTATAAAACGCTGGCTCCGTATAATTCCGTAGCCGATCGCGCAATGCGCCAACCACAACATTGGCGACGCGCCCCGAAAACCTGTCAATTTCAGCGCGCCACTGCGCTTTCAACGATGCAGGGCAAATAATCAACACGCGGGCTATGCCCACTTCTTGAGCCAAAAGTTCCGCAACGCCAACACCCTGGATGGTTTTCCCCAGCCCCATCTCGTCAGCGATGATCGCACGGCCCGCCCCCACCGCGAAAGCGATGCCATCGAGTTGGTACGGCAACAGTGGCACGCGTAGGAGCTGGGTGCGCAAGGCATGGTGTGCCGGCCCGCGACGTATCGTGGCAACCAGTTTGCTCAAGCGTCGGGCGGTCAGCTCGCGCTCGACAAAAACTTCGGCATCTGGCGTCATGAACCAGTGCTGATCAACGCGTTGCAACTCGCCGACGAGTTCGAGCACTTCATCGATCGTGCAAGCGCGGCCCACCATTTGTTGCACACGTTTTTTGACGCTAGATTTTTGCGCGGCCGCAGCCAGCTCATGCGGCGCCGCAATCCAGAGGGCCACCTGCTCGCCGTAGCGCAAGCCAATCGTGACGCGTTTTCGGACATAGGGTTTCGACCGCACCGCGGTGCTGAACGTTCGGCGCACCCATGCTTGGGTACGAAAAATGTGTTTGCAAATTCCGAGCGTGTTGATGCGAAAATCCGGGCAAGAACAATATGAGTCGCCGCGAATTTCGCTGCGCAATGCGACTCGATACGTCTTGCCGCTCAGCCCGCTGGTCACCGCATAATCAGTCCACGGGGTCTTTCGATTACTCGAACGTACAGTCATTTGCTCAGCCGCCGCCCGTGCTTGGCGATCTTTCAAAGCTTGCGCGATCAAATCGTCAAGGGTCACGGGCTGGGTATCCGCGCCGGTGCGCCCATCGGGTGGCGGCATCGCCAGCCCGAGGTCAGATTTACATTCCAACAACAGGGCCAACAAAGCACCGGCGTGATCACATACGGTCGGACAGCGATCACACGCCAGATGCAGCTTGCCAACCTTCGCCGATTCAAACGTGATGCGCACGGTGGTTTGCAAAGGCTCCCCCCGTAGCAGGGTCACACGGGCTTCGCTGGCGTTTACGACCAAGTCTTCCGGCGCCGAAAGTTCATATACACCGCCGCGAATCAGCCGAGCTTGGCCGCCCACACCCAACAATTTGGTAGCTTCTGCAAACGTCAAATGCGACATGCGGTCGCGCATCGACAGAGCTTCACGCACCTTGGTTTTCATGGTGCAGGTATGCCTGTTTTAGGAGATCGGTTCGCATAATGGCACCACTAAAAGCAGGCTAGCGATACGCCATCACGGCTGTTCCCACAGGGCCAACGCGGCTACCATGCGGCCGTGCTGTCGGCAGCTCCCCCACGCCGACGCATTCGCAAGGAGTAGCGTATGGCTGTAAAAAAACCACCTATTGTCATTGTCCGAAAGTCGGACGGTATCGCCCGACCCAAATCAGCCCTTTGGCAAAAACTTGACGGTGACTTGCGCAAAGCCGCCCCCGATACCCTGGCCTTGCTCAATCCCGGCGCATCGGATCATTACATCGCCTGGCTCACCACCACCGCACTTGAAGCGGGCGTTGCTTTACACCCGGCCATCGTCGAGACCTACCGCGCCCATGATGGCGCCGACAACAGTCCTGGCATCTTCGCCCTGTTGCCGGGCAAAACCTTTGCCAACACCAAGCCGTGGCTGTCGCTGTCGCAGATCGAAGAAGAACTACAACTATTCCGTAGCGCTGGCTACGATTCCGAAGGCGGCGTGAGCAAGCTGCTGCCCATCGCCGGGTTGGGTGGCGATGCATTGTACGTCGCGCTCGAAACCGCCGAGCTTGGCATCTTCGATGGGAAAACCGCAGCGTGCAGCAGTCTTGGCCTCACACTGCCGGCCTTTCTCGAAAGCCTCGACCTAGCCTTCACCGAAGGTCGCATCGACGAAACTGATGACGGTTTGGTCTATGTGCCGGCCCCGGCAGCTGCAAGTGTGGCGGTCGCAGCAACTTCCGGTGTTACTAGCGCTACTGCCGTAGCCACCACCCCAGCCGAAAAACTGCTCACCTCTTTTATTGAACAAGAGTTGATTTTGCTTGAAGGCAAACCGTCCAAGCAACTCTTGGCCGATGTCGACAAAGTCCTGGCCGCTAAAAAATCTGCCGCCAAACGCGCTGCCGCCCTGCTCGACGTGCTCGACGAACACGACGAAGTCGAAGACATCTTTATCGACGACGACGCCCTCGAAGCTGCGATCAAAGCGTTGGGGTAAGGTCGGTCGCGCGGCAGCCTCGCTGGAGCGCTACATACGGCTGGCCGGCACGGCTACACGCTGGCGCGCTCACAGTGCTTCCATTGCCAACACGCATGCCATCGCCCGCGCTTCGATGCATGCGGTGCAGTTGCATTGCGCATCACAGTCAGTATCTTCGCTGTCATCGTAATCATTGTCCTCGACGTGCGCTGTCACATCCAACGCCACCACCTGCCCGGCACACCGCGGCAACACCTCCGACAACGTCGCCGCTGCCAACTGCCACCACTGCGGTAGTAGCCCCACGAACGTCAGTTCATCGTTTGCACCGCCGGCTCCGTCAACATCGGTGACATCTTCTGCCCCCCACCACGGCCGCGCCAAGCCAATTGATAATTTCGACATCCCGGGCCTATCGCCCCCTGTCGCCGCAGGTTGCTAGCTATTTTCAGCCGCCGCCGGGTTTCGCAGGAGCGCTGACAATTTTTCAGCACCAAATACAAAAACGGCTACCCTACCTTCATGAGTCATGAGCGCATCACCATGAGCCCGGATGTTTGCCACGGCAAGCCAGTTATTCGTGGCTTGCGCTATCC
>JAYWHS010000619.1:0-3205 GCA_043777635.1 Kofleriaceae bacterium
CGACGCAAGTTGCTCGGCAACAGTTGGCGTATACCGGCAGCGACGATCCAACCTCGTTAGTGCACACCATGGGGCCGACCACGGCACCCAACGTGCGCAACTTGGCGTTCACGTATGATGCACGGCATCAGTTGACGCGTGCGACAACGACGACAGGTACGGCGTTTGATGCGAAGTACACTTTTGGCCCAGCCGGGCGGTTTACCAATGTGAATATTACGCAGACCACGGGCGCGTTGCCCAATGGCAATGATGTGCAGCCGCGCAATGTGAATTATGTGTACGGCGGGCCGGATCCTGAGCAGGTCACCGCATTGACCAATGTGAGCAACGGTGCAGCGTATGCCAGTTATGTGTATGACGCGGCTGGGAATCAAACCCAACGCGTGATGGGCGGTGTGGCGTGGGACTATTTGTATGACGGCGAAGATCGGTTGCGGCGGGTTACTAAGCGCAGCGTCGTGACGCCGCCGGTGGTGCCTGTGGTGTACGGCATTGAAGAATATTGGTACGACGAAAACGGCGCGCGGGTCGGCGTGTTGAAACGCAACGGCAGCGGCGTGGTGCAAGAGTTGATTTGGTTTATCGGCGACACCCAGGCGCATTACAGTGCGGCGGGCGCGGTGGTGAAGGCTTATTCGCATCTGTCACTGGGCACGCCAGTGGCACGGGTCGAGCGGACTGGCAGTGCTACGACAGCAACAAATGTCGAGTATCAGTTTCATGGCATGGCGAGCAATACGCTGGCCGCGGTGGCAACGGATGGTGTGGTGAATGCGAACGTGGTGTACGCGCCGTATGGCGAAGTGCTGGAGGCGCAGGAAGGCGCGGGCAGCGTGTTTGGCTTGGCGGGCCATCGACGGAGGTTTAATGATAAGTACGTCGATGAGGTCGGCGGGCTAGGTTATTACGGCGCGCGGTACTACGACAATGTGTTGATCGGTTGGACGCAGGCGGATCCGTTGTATTTGCGAATTCCTGAGCTTGCGGCTGGCAATCCACGACGAGCAGGCATTTATCAATTCGTGTTGGGTAACCCCAATCGATATGTGGATCCTGATGGCAGGGATAGTGAATCTGCCGGCTGTGGAGATTGCGTTGGGCACGAAACAATTGAGGTCAAAGCAAAACATACGCCAGAAAAAGATCTGACAGCTGGCGCGCGGCACTGGATGGGACGGTTTGGTCCAGGAGCGTCGTTAAACGTACTTAGTCAACGTCAACCAAAGATAAGCCTATTTCGCCGCACCTTCCCTAGCTTGGCGAAGCCAGTTAGCGAAACTTTAGCGGAGGATGCAGTGTTTCTCGCGACTTGGTACATGTTCGGTGCATGGACGATGGGAGAAGCGACGTTAGGTGCTTTGGCCCTCGCGAAGAACAATGAAGAACGCATCAAAATTATTTCGATCACTGGCTTTGTTGCGCTAATTTTTCATCTGCCTCCTGCGGTCACAAACATAGTTCGAGGCCGTGGACAACTCGGAGGCCTTATTACGAGCGAGGTGAATGCTGCAGGTGGTAAGGTATGGACGGCGGAAGGAGCGATTACGCAGAATGATATTGCAGGCCAAGTCAATTCTGGATTGTACAGTGGTGACGTTCACATCCTTTCAGGAGTCCATGGATTTCCGAACGGAACAACCCTCGCCGACAATAGTCTCTATACAGCCGATGTCGGCAGATTCGGGTCGATGGCCGGAGTCACCGTTCATGACTTTGCGGCGATGGCCTCCGCGAAAATCACCGAGGTGCTGAGAAGCTCTGGTACGATTATCGGGGCATTTTGTGATAGCGGGGCTTGTTTAGCACCGTATAAGTGATCCTATGACGTACTACCAGGACCTCAGCACTTACACATATTCAAATCAGCAATGCGAGAATACACGTAATATTGGCTGGCTCACGCACGGCCACGATTTCCAAATTGGTGCGCCGGCGCAAGTGTTTCTCGAAAAACTCTGGGAATATTGCAAGGTGTCGGTAATGCAGACCCGGGGAATTCATAGTTGTGAATTATGCGATGACAGCGAGGCATTTGTCGCTGATTGGAACGGGACTCGTTTAATTTTAGGAAGCTCCGAAATACGCGTGTTCGACCATGAGGGCACTATCTTCGCAGCTCCCACTCTGATTTTTCACTACGTGCTTAGGCATCAGTATCAACCACCGACTTCGTTTCGTGAAGCAGTGACAACCAGTCTTGGTCCTCCTGACAAAACGTACTTCGAACGGCTTACAAGCTTAAATATTGAATGGAGCCTCACTTCGAAGCCAGTTCCCGGCCTAATAAGGCGCGCTAAGGGCACGTAACCACGACGCCACGAAGATCCCAAAAAGATCCCGAACGGGGTTCGTTAAGCGACCGCCGCGCGACCGCTGGCAATCCGGCGGCACGCGGTGACAAAAATGTGCGGGGCTGGCGGATTTCGGTGCCGGATCCCGGATCTCGAACGGGGTTCGTTAAGCGACCGTCGCGCGACCCCGGGCAATCCGGAGGCGCGCGGCGATCAAAACGCGCGGAGTTGGCGGATTTTGGTTTGAAACGCGGTGAATTTGGCACTAACGACAGCGCGGATCACGCGGGAAATTGGCCGAAATCAAGGGGCCGAAAATGCTCGCGCCGACGAGGCGGGCAGCGAACGTCAGCGGAGTGGTGGATTTTTTCGGAGCGCGGCGACTACAGGTCGTGGTCGGCGAACGTGGTGGCGCGGTCGACGGCAACGGCGCGGGCATCAGGCTTGACCAAATGCCGCAAGGCCCAGGTGCCGGGCGGGAAGGCGTGCGGCCTGCCGGCAATCCAGGCAAGGCGGGCTTCGCGGTGCGCTGCAACAAAAGCGCGGTTGTGAGCGAGGGTTTCAATGCGCCGCCATTTGTCGGCGCATTTGACGCGCGGTGAAAGCTGTCGACGCGGTGCCGATGAGTTTGGCGAATCAAAAGGCGATTGTTTCAAGACAGCGCGCCGGCCGAGGATGCGTCGGCCAGTGGTATTGCGCTCTTGGCGGCAAGCATTTTCGACGGTGGTAATCTGCGCGCCGAGGCGCTCGACGAATTCAGCGTGAGTGCCAACGCCCGCTTCGGCCGGCACGCGCATCTTCAACTCCACCCGCGCCGACATGCGCTTGCGAAAAAAGTGGCGCGGCCGCGTTGCAGTCAACGCGCGGTCGGCGCGCAAGGCGCTCCAACTGTTGACGCCCGGCCACTGCGT
>JAYWHS010000620.1:0-11071 GCA_043777635.1 Kofleriaceae bacterium
TGTACTCGTACACATCGTTCATCGTCGATACATAGACTCGCCCTTTAAACTCACAAATGCTCATAAAGTCGTCGACGGTGATGTCGTGCGCGACGACAATCCAGCCGGTGGCAGTTCGTTCGACTAGCGTGCCATCGAGCCCGCATGCGAGCACCGCACCATTTGTTAACACCCGAATATCGGTTAGTACGTTGAGGGTAGCGCTCGCTTCTTGCGTCCATTCGCTAGCGTCGAACTTCCACACTTCACCGCACCGTCCGGCAGCGAAAATATTGGATTCAACTAGCCCGTGCATCGATTCAAAGCTGTACGTGTTGTTGGTTTCGAGTGACGACCTACAAGTGTGGTCGATACGTTCCCAGCGGTTTTGATCAAGCCGGCGATAAGCCTGCCGTCCCATGCCAACCGCGTATGCTCGGCCCTCGACTGCACAGATACATCGCATCGGCCCGAAACTGCTCGGCCCGTCTTGCAGATGTTGAAGTGCAGATTCTTCACTCACATCGCCGCTGCCGACGCGAAAAATCTGACCGTAGAGCCCCATGAATAGCGCTTGGATTTTAGGTGCCGTGACGACAGTGGCACTCGTGGTCGTCCAATCGCTTCGATCCTGATTGGTTGGCCAAATCCAGTTGCCTTGGTGGTACACGAGGAAAAGACTATGCTCGTCGTGGTTGGCAAGTAAGGCGTCATTGCCGAAGGCAATATAACCGAGGTCGGTGGTGCGCAGCACCCCGCGCACGATGGCGTGGTCGTTGATGATAGTTCGAAACATACCGGTTTCCGGACGAGAGAGTGCCATCGGCCCAGTCAAAAAATGAAGCTCGTGAGGTCGCAATGTTCACCGCCGCTACCTGATTTTAGGCCTGCAGCGATTGCTCATGACTGGTTAGTTCGCCAAGCGACCATGCAGCAGTGCATGCATGGCGCGGCAAACATCGACGGTGGTGAAGATGCCAACGACGTGGCTGTTTTGCAGCACAACGCATGAGCCGTATTTGTGAGTGGCCATTTCCTCACACACTTCATCGAGTGGTGCGTCAGGCGAAACCGCATAGACCGAGGTGCTCATTGCATCTTCGACTTTGGTCGATTTGGTATCGACGTCGCGTAACGTCTCGACGATGGCAAGATCGCGGTGAGTCAACATGCCAACCAACTTGCCGCCTAGCAGCACCGGCAAGTGACGGATTTCGTGGTCGCGCATCATTTTGTGGGCCACGGCTAGTGGTTGGTCAGGGCCCACGGAGTGCGGGCTGGTGCTCATGTATTTTGCGATGGTTGGAATTGCTTTCATAGTATCGATAAAAGCATCAATCGTGCCACGCACAGAGTCGGCACAGCCTGCGGTTTGCCCGCTCAGATGCGCAAACCGTGCATCCGTGCGGTGATTTCATGCATTGTTTGCGCGCAGATGTTGAATTGCAATTTTTAGAAAGTCGCGCTCCGTGAGGATGCCCACCAGTTTGCCATCTTCGACCACCGGCAAACAGCCATAGCGATGGTCGAGCAAGGTTTGCGCTGCAACCTCGGCAAAGGTCTGCGGGGACACCGTCCACACCTCTTTGGTCATGATGTCGCGCACGGTAATGTTGCTTTGCCGGGCTTTGCGTTCATCGTCGGTGAAGCCCACCAGGTTGCTGGTGTTGGCGGCCAAGATATCGCGATGACTCACCAATCCCACCAGCGTGGAATCGGGATCGATCACAGGGATGTGCCGAATGTGGCGAAACTTCATAATGTCTTCGGCCAGCGGCATGGCTTGCTCGGCGAACAACGTTACGAGTTTGCTGGTCATTAAATCGCGAACGCGGGTAAATGGCATACTGCCATTGGTTGCAAAAGCCGCGCCGTCGTTGCTGCTAGCCGAATTGCACCGAGCGCAGCGTCATCGCACCGGGGCCAAAACCGGTGATGGGAAAGCCAACGGCGAGCGGTGTGGCGGGGTCGGTTGGGGTAGCTGCACCCAACGCTGCAAGCACTGGAACAAAATGCTCGTGGCTTGGCAAGGCCATCGCGACGTGAGGCGCTTGGCTACGGTAGTCGAGCAAGGCTGCAACGTCGTTGCTCGCTAAGCGCTGGGCGCACCATTGATCAAACTCATGAGCCCATGATGGCGCGTGCTCGCCGGTTGGGAATTCGCGCAACAAACGCATGTTATGCGAGAGAAATCCACTGCCGATGATCAGCACGCCTTCGTCGCGCAACGGCGCTAGGGCTTGGCCTAAACGATACACCGTGGCTGGGTCGAGATTTGGGAGTGATAGCTGTAGCACCGGAATCGTCGCTGCGGGGTACATGCCCAGCAGCGGCACATACACCCCATGGTCCAAGCCACGCTGCGGCGCTTCGGCAACCGGTACGTGCGCAGCGCTCAGTAAGGTGCGCACGCGCGTGGCCAACGCTGGTGCACCTGGCGCTGGATAGTGGGTTTGATAAAATGCCGCAGGGAATCCATGGAAGTCATAGATCAACGGCAGTGCCTTGGTTGCACCAATCGTCGTCGGTGCGGCTTCCCAATGCGCCGACAACACCAGGATGCTCTGAGGTTGGGGCAAGGTTTGGCCCCAGGCGTACAGCTTGGCCAACCACGGCTTGTCGATGAGCTGGAACGGCGAACCATGAGCGATAAACAGGACGGGCATCGATTGCATGGCGTCATCATGGTCATCGATGCCTCGCCGCACAAGTAACGATTGTCAGGACAGTCTAGCCATGTCTGGCAACAATACGGACTAGTCGCCGAACAGGATTTCGAACCCGAATCCTATCGTCAACGCGAAACTGCGGCCATCTTGTGCTGTGGTGCGAACGGGCGTCGTGGTGCCAACGGCAGGTCCGGTTGGTTGGTAGTGCGTTGGCGGGATCGCTGTGAGTAGGGGCACAAACACGCGTGCGCCTACAAACAGATTGCCGCGTCTGCTGCGCGCAACATCGTAGCGGCCGTCAACCAGTACTCCGAGTTGTTGGGTGGGGATAGCGCGAATCATTAGCTCAGTAGGGTCGGCGGTGACAGCAGCGCTGGGTGGGCGCAACACCGGCAGCCGACTGCCACCGATGCCACCTGCGATGGAAAGCGGGAGGGCAGCCAAGCGTCGTCGCGCCATAATGCCGAAGAGCTTGCCACTACCGTCGGTGTAGGCCGCGTTCAAGGCACCTTTGGCTTGCAACGAATAACTACCCAGCAGCAGGGCCTCGAAGCTCCAGGCCTTGCGCTGCATGCCAACAATGATGCTACCGCCAAGTCCGTAGTTGTAAATGTCACTTCCGGACATCGCCATGCCGCCGAGTTCGGTTGTTAGTGTGAAACGCCATTTCTCAGCTTTACGCGCGCTGGGTTGCGCGCTTGCGTCGGTCGGTGCAGGCGTAACTGCAACCGTCGGGGCTTGGTTCGGCACCGCGATTGGTTCGCTAACGAGAACTTCTGCTGGCGCCGGTACCTGGGCGTCAACATCGTCGGCGGGGGCCGGCTGATCAGCTGACGAGTCCGGCACAACGGGCGCATCTGGGGCATCCTGCGCAAACGCGTCAAACGACAATGCCGCCAAACCTACAAGGGTTACGACGAAAAACATCGACCACGCCGATCGTGCCGGCGGATGAAACTTAGAAGCCAACGCCGACCTCCGCCGTCCCAGTAAATGAATCGGTGCGAAAACGATCGGACGAAATTTCGAGCGTGGTGAAGAACCGCGGCAAGAAATACCAGGTTGCGCCAGTGCGTACGATTTGCACATCGTTGGCGTCGTTGACCAGGCTGATCACATTCATGTCGAGCTGGGCATACGCGCTCACCGTCGGCGCGAGCAAGCCGGTAAACCGCAGCGGCAAACCAAAATAAACATAACTGGTATCGGTGGGCGCTGTTTGTTGCTCCACGCCACCGGCGGTTGCCACCAGTATGCGTTGCGCACGGTCGTGCATGACATAGCGTCCACCAGCGACACCAAACGATAGGTATGAAGTTTTGAAAGGCCCGAAGCCATGGGTCGGATACCGCACGGTCTGACTCGCCATCCAACCTGAGGTGTCACCGCCGAGAGTACCCGTGGCGATGTCGATGGTTAGTTCGGTTGGATAAGCGCCCGACAAAATTGCCCGCCCCTCAGTCGCGTCCCACGCTTTGGCTCGCTCCTCGTATGCCGCCATCTCCGCTCCTGTTGGTGCAATATAGTCGGAGGTGGTCGTGGTGGTGGTTGTACATACCGCCGTGCCGCATACAGTACTCTCTTCGCGACGTATGTTGGTTCTAACACCTGAGGGTGGCGCTGGCGCTGATGCAAAATATGTAAGAAAGTTACCGATAATTCCGCCGTACTCACGGATGCGCAACGAAGTGACCTGGCCGCGATCGGTACCGGCCGGTGCCATGTCAGCACCGTGACTGACCCGATAGCTCACCGCGGTGTGGCAACCGCCGGCGACGATCGCCGCAAACACGGTCGCGCCGACAATGGCAAGTAAGGTCGTCGCACGTGACATTATTTGGCCTCGTTCAAGCGAAAGCCACCCGTGCCAGACAAATGTAGTGCGAGCGAAAATACCAAGCCTTGCGCTGCGTAGGATTGGGTTTCACCGAGTTCACCGATTTCGACAAACGCCCCCACGCGCGCAGTCACGCAACAAGAGCCAACTTGAATACCGCCTTCGTAGGTTTGTTCAGGGCCACCGAGGTTGGCGACGTGGGTGATCATACTTTGGCCAAATTCAAAGTAGGCATCGCTGGTGAGGGTCCATGGTAGCGGTAAGCGATACGCTATCGCAGCCGCCAGGCGATCGCTGATATCCGCGCTGATTCGTGCACTGGCGGTTTCGACACTGCGCGCACGCACCTCGGCAATGCCGGCACCGTAGCTGATCGATGCTGTGAGGTTGTAACCAAGCGCGCCTGATGCGCGAAGTGCAAGAAACGTAGTTGAACTACTTACGGGCGCTGATTCAACTGCGATCGCTGGATCCGCGAAAGGCCTGGCTACTCGGTCGAGGGTATCGCGGCCGGCTTTGCCGGTACTCAGCGAGGTGCCTAGCCCAAGCGAACAAGCCGATGCTGGCAATGCAAGTAGAATGAAGCCAGCGCGACGCAAGCCACTACATTACAGGGCGACTGCGACGGTCGCAATGTTCCAATGGGCAAATTCCAAGTGGTGGTTTGCAGTAGGCCAACTCGAACGATTTTGCCCCGGTCACGCGCAGCTAACCGGAGCACACCACACCACAGCAAGCTGTTGGGTGAGCGCGGCGACTTCGCTGCGCAGAGCGTCGTCGGACGCGGCGATGTGCCGTGCGGTTGCAAATTGGGTTTGCAGCGAGGTTGAGGCATGGGCGAGCGCTCGCTCAGGCAACGCTAGCAACAACAATGCAATGAGAGATTGCAGGTCGGGAGCGACATCGGCGCGAACGTGGGCCGCCATGGTGGTGGCAGCTAGCCCCACAAGTAAGGCTTGTACTTCGCTGGCGTGTTCAGCCGGTAGGTGCGGGCCATCGTGAAAGGTGCCGATCGTGTCCCAGAATGCTGGCGTCAATTTCGCAAAAATATCGACGACGTCGGCCACGGTTTGCGCCTTGGGCAGGGCCCGATCAAGCGCATCGACGAGTTCAGCGAGTGCGATCGAGCCAACATTTTTGGCTGCAAATAGCCGTAGCATCAAGGGTCGCCCGCCTGGCGCGCGCTGCAATACGATCCACCCACGTGGGCGTTGGGTGGTGGCATCGATGGCCGTCATGGCGCGAAAAAGATCGACGGTGTTGACCCAATGCGGCGAATATTTAAAGCGCGCTACATCCATGATTAACATTTGATCGCGTTGGGCGTTGTAGCCGCCGATCGGCGAAAAATGACCATCGCCGGTTTGGCCCAGGGCTTGACGGGAATAGGAAACAACGACGATGCCACTGTCAGCATGCGACATGGAATGCGCGACTTGCTCGCGAAATGCTTGCAGCTCAGCGGCGGCTGCAGGCATCGCAGATTCGGTGGTGGCATTGTGCAACTCGGCCGTTGCGCCGTTGCAGCGAGCCAAGCAACTGAACTCATGCATCGTGATACCGCGTTCGCGAATGCGATCGAACGGTACACAACAATCAAGCATGGTTTCGTCGAACCAACGCCACGGACCTTGCCACAACCGACCTGGATCAATCGCCATCGCATTGAGCGCAACGACCAACGAGCCTAATCCACAAAATGCTGGTTCAGCTTGGGTGTGATACTGCTCCGCGATCGCGAAGTAGCCTTCCATGTTGCCTTCAGCGAGGGCTTCGCGAAAAATCTGCCGTCCGGTTTCGCTTGCGAAACTGATCAATGCCGGTGGCAAAGGTCGACGATAGAACTCGTTGTTCACAACAGAAGGCTAGCACGCTTGTCGCGGCCACTTCTGATTCGACCCTTTACCCTCTTGTCGACCACCGTCGTGGTGTCGCGGTCGCGGTATTGGTTTCGCGCCGGCTTGGGGCAAATCGCCCCAGGCACAGGATATTCGACGCTGTGGTGCTGCGCGCGCGATCGAAAAATCGGTCAAAAAAAAGGCTCAAAGCCGTAACGGTTTTCGGATTCGTCGTACAAATCCTTACAATGAAAAACCCAATTCGCACTGGAACCATCACTGCAATCGCCGCCGCCAGCCTCTTTGCTTCGGCATGTGGCAGCAAAGCCTCGTCGAAAACCACCACGCCAACTGCAACGGAAAAAACTGCTGCGGTCGCGTGCCTCGGTATCAACGCATGCAAAGCCCAAGGCAGCTGCCACACTGAGAAAAATAGCTGCAAAGGCCAAAATACCTGCAAAGGTACTGGCGTGATGGAAGCCGCCAGCGCCGACGAATGCACCACCAAGGGTGGCACCGTGCAAGTTGCCGCCGCCGCTGAAACCACGCCAGCCACTGAGCCAGCACCAACGCCAGCTCCAGCGATGTAATTTACCGTATGTCGATGTTTGCCAACCTTGGCTTTGGACTCGGACTGCGCCCACCACATTATGGTGAGGTCATTGATAGTGACGCACCAGTTCAAGTTGATTGGTGGGAAGTTATCAGCGAGAACTTCATGGTCGAGGGTGGCAACCCGCGGCGCATTTTACGTTTGGTACGCGAGCGGTGGCCGGTAGCGTTGCATGGTGTTTCATTGTCCATCGGTACCGTTGATCCGCTCAATCAAGATTATTTGGCTCGCTTGGCAACCCTGGTCGCTGAAGTTGAGCCGGCCATCGTGTCCGACCATTTGTGTTGGATGACGTTGGGTGGGCACTCGGGTCACGATCTGTGGCCGTTGCCGTACACCGAAGAATCTCTCGCGTTAGTTGTTGAGCGCGTGCAACAAGTGCAAGACCGCTTAGGTCGGCGCATTTTGTTGGAAAACCCGTCGACGTACGTGACGTTTTGCGCCAGTCAGATCGCCGAAGGCGAGTTCATGGCCGAGTTGGCGCGGCGCGCTGATTGCGGCTTGTTGCTCGACGTCAATAATATTTACGTGAGCTGTAAAAATCACGGGTGGGATCCGCATGCGTATTTGGCTGCGATTCCGGCCGAGCGGGTGGGGCAAATTCATCTCGCTGGCCACAGTGATTTCGGCACGCATTTGCTCGACACCCATGATCACCCGGTTTGCGACGGAGTCTGGAGTTTGTATCGCGACGCCATCATGAAGCTCGGGCCGGTGAGTTCGATGATCGAACGCGATGATGCAATTCCACCGTTAGCTGAGCTGCTTGCCGAGCTCGATCAAGTACGAGCCATTGCGAAAACCGCGACGGTGCCGCGTGTCTGAGCTGGCGCGATTGCAACAACAGTTCTATGCGTATGTCACCAACGGCGCACCGCTCGACGGTGTTATCGCCACTGGCGATCCGCAGGTCTATGCCCGCATGTATGCGAGCCGCTTGCATGATGCGTTGGTCGAAGATTATCCTAAGCTGCGTGCGGCATTGGGTGACGATCAGTTTGCTGCGCTAGCGCATCGTTACTTTCAAGCTCGGCCGCCGCGATCGTTCACCCTGCGTGACGCTGGGGTCGATTTGTCGACGTATTTACGCGATGCAGAAACGGCACTGGGTTTGTGGCCGTCGCAAGTAGCGGCGTTAGAACGTGCGCGGGTCGAAGCCTTTGATGGCCGCGATGCGGTTGTGCTAGCGCAAGACGATGTTGCCGCAGTGGGCGACGCCTTGCCCGATCTGATATTGCGTTGGGTGCCAACCAGCAGCCTGGTGAACTTGACCTGGAACGTCGACGATATGTGGAGCGCCATCGAAGATGCGTCGTCGCCTGTGGCACCGGCGATGCTCGATGGCACAACGCCACGCACGGTGTTGGTGTGGCGCCGCGATACCACGGTGATCCATCGCACTCTCGACGCTGATGAAGCCGAGTTGGCACCGCAACTCGTTGCTGGCGCCTCCTTCGCCGAAATCTGCGAAGTGCTAGCCGCCCATCACGGCGACGAGGCCGCCCCGCGCGCGGTGGAATTGCTGCTGCGCTGGTTGCAAGGTGAAGCGCTAGCGGCACCATAATCCAACGAGGCTGCGTTGCTCGTCACGGCAGCGAAAAAGTTCTGGACGTTATAATTTACATTGTAGTGTCAACGCGGACTCGGACCATTGATCTCGGACCACCGCGTTCGATGATGGCAATGCGTTCGGGCCCGCTTCCCCGCGTGCGCCGGGTTCGCTTCATCGCGGGCTGTTCAAGATCGTCGTACTGCCCCCCCACATCGTGCTCAATCTAAGGGCAGTTTCCGCGTATCTTGCCTCGGCTTTCCAAATCGCAGCGGTGCTCTACATTGCGGGTTGTCGTGGCTTCGATAGTGTTAACGATCGCGCTGTCGCAAGTCCGCAAGTTGCGCAATGATGGCTATTTCAACCAATTGATCAGATTGCAGTTATTGCTTAGTTTGCGTCCGACGCATGCACGACTTCTGCAACGAATGCCCTTGCGTCGGCAAAGAGTGCTGGATTTTTGTCTAGCTCGTCCAAGAAAGCCGCAATCCACGCGCGCTTTTTTTCCTGCGGACCACCGCGACTCCAATTCATCGACAAGTGTGACGAACAGTCGTTCTTTTTTAGGGAATTGAGCAGCAGCCGCGCACCCGAACCTGGGATTTTCAATCTTGGCGGTGAGATAAGACTGCAACTGGCTACACAAGTAGCCGGCTGTCGCCCTAGCATACGCAAACTTGGGTGAGCAACTTTAGACTTTTTTTGAAGACCGTATAAAAGTGAGCTGGTTTTATCCTGGCACGCAAGTTGCTTTGTCCTGTAGTTATGAAAAACTTGCTGCATTATCCCACTACTCGTTGCCTCTCATGGCTTGGTTGTTGCTCAAGTTTAATGTTCGGACTGCTCCCGGGGTGCGCTACGTCTCCAAGCGAAGCGAGCGTCGACGCAGTGAAAGGCGATGCGAACATTCCTCCCGATGGCGGCCGCCAGGATTCAGGGATGTTCGACGCACCTCCTAAAGCAATGATCGACTTCGCACCATGGACATTGCAGGTGGGCGCTGCGTCAAGCTTCGTATCCATCGAAGCAGTGACCACTGACCGTGAGGGCAATGTAATATTCACGGGCTCAATCTCGGGTAATCTGCCATTTGCCACAACGACCGACATCACAACATATTATCAGCGTTCCATGGTTCTGCTCGGCAAATACAACAATGCGGGCAGCAAGATTTTCGTAATCCGTATTGATACGGGCTATGAAAAAAGCTACGGAATCGCGACGGACTCTACCGGTGCGATCTTGGTTGTGGGTAGTACAGAACCTCCGACATCAACGTTTGGCGACACAGACGGCTTTCTTCACAAATACGACGCCAACGGCATCGAGCTTTGGAAAACGTTCTATGGCTCGACCGCTGCCGACGTTCCCAACGCGGTCGCAATCGATGCGAACGACAACGCTTTCGTGGTTGGACGGACCCTGGGTACGCTCCCGGGGCAGCTGTCCGGCGGTTATGGCGATGGATTCATCAAAAAGATAGGGTCTCTCGGTACTGAGCTGTGGACAAAGCAATTTGGTGGTCAAGCCGACGAGGATGCTTCGGGCGTGGCCACGGATGTCGCCGGAAATGCATATGTTATCGGATCCGGAAACACTGTCGTTGTTAGTGGACCCAACACTTCCGGAACCAATTATTTCACATTTGTTCGCAAGTTCGATTCGGCTGGTGCCGAGGTCTGGAAAAAGGAATTCGGGTTCGAAGCCCTTGCCACAGGCAAGGCTATCACCGTCGATGGTGCTGGAAACGTTTTCGTTGTCGGTAATGCACTCGGCGCGTTCAGCGGCTTTACCAGTGCAGGATCAAACGATATTTTCGTTTGCAAACTTGACCCGAACGGCAACACGATATGGACAAAACAGTTTGGCACATCGGGTAGCGACTATGGAAGTGGCATCGCAGTTGATGCTGCCGGTGATATTTTCGTAGGTGGTGAAGTTAACGGCGGTTTACCCGGACAAACCTTCGTAGGATATTCCGACGGCTTCGTCCGTAAATACTCATCGGCGGGCATTGAGAATTGGACGAAGCAGTTTGGGTCTTCCCGTATCGACAGAGTTTCTGCCGTCACAGTAGATTTGGGTGGCAACGCGTACGCCGTAGGCACGACGTACGGGACGCTACCTGGAGTCACCAATTCACTTGGCTTCAATAACGGGTTCGCAGTCAAGATTCCACGATAGATGAAAGATCCCAGAAGTGGACCCCATTGTCTTCAACTCGACCCGCGCCGGCATGCGCTTGCGAAAGAAATGTCGCGGCCGCGTCGCCGTCAACGCGCGGTCGGCGCGTAACGCACTCCAACTGTTAACCCCCGGCCACTGCGTCACTTCTTCCACGAGAAAATCCTTCACCGGATTGGTCAGCGTGTATACCACCGCGCGCTCGATATCGCCCGGGTCCACCAGCTCGACCGCCGAAGGTCCACCGCTGGCCCAGAAATTCTCCCAACGGCCGCGATAACAATTTTGGCACCGCGCCAACAACGCATGAAAATAGTGCACAAACTCCGGCAGCCGGCCATCACGATCCAGCAGCGTGGTGTGGTGATGATTCGAAACCGCGCAGGTTGCGATAATCGCAAC
>JAYWHS010000621.1:0-3192 GCA_043777635.1 Kofleriaceae bacterium
AAACCGACTGGCGCGCTCATACCGCACCATCCCCAACCACCGGAACCGCGAATTCACGTTCGGTGTCAGTGGTCACCGTCGGTGCTGGCAATATCGGACGCCCAGTCAACGCCGCTTGCCGTTCGATCACAGCGCCGATCCGCAACAGCGATTCTTCGCCGAGGGAGCGGCCCATGAGTTGCACTCCAATAGGTAATCCGTCGCTGCTCATCGAACACGGCACGCTCAGGCCGGGCAATCCAGCAAGATTGCTGGCCAGCGTAAACACGTCGGCGAGATACATTTGCATCGGCGTATGCACAGCGCCCAACGCAAATGCCGTGGTCGGCGTCGTCGGGGTGAGCACTGCGTCAAACCCCGCAGCGAACAGATTATCAAAATCCTGTTTGATCAGCGCGCGCACCTGCTGCGCCTTTTTGTAGTACGCATCGTAGTAACCCGAGCGCAACGCAAACGTGCCAAGCATAATGCGGCGCTTTACTTCGGCGCCAAAACCTTGGGCCCGCGTGAGTTCTAACATGTCCGCGAGCGTCGCTTTGGGCCCCAACGCTGCGCGCTGGCCAAACCTTACGCCATCATAACGCGCCAGGTTTGATGACGCTTCGGCCGGGGCTAACAGATAGTACGCAGGCAACGCCAAGCTGGTGTGCGGCAATGCAACCGAAACCACCGTAGCGCCGGCCTCGCGCAATTTTGCAGCGACCTGCTCGATCGCGATGCGAATTTCAGGATCGAGGCCATCAGCTGCGAAATATTCCAACGGCAAACCGATTTTCATGCCGGTAACCCCAAGCGTTAGCGCATCGCGATAGCGCGGCACGGGGGCGTCAATCGTCGTCGCATCGCGCGGATCAGCACCAGCGATAACCTCTAACAACAGCGCCGCGTCTTCGATGCTTTTGGTCATCGGGCCAATTTGATCAAACGACGACGCATATGCGATGAGTCCCCAACGCGAGACCCGGCCATAGGTTGGTTTGAGGCCGACGGTGCCACACATCGCAGCTGGCTGACGAATCGAGCCACCGGTGTCAGTGCCCAGTGCTGCGACACAAAAATCTGCCGCCACCGCAGCCGCACTGCCGCCCGAACTACCACCAGGCACGCGGCTAACATCCCAAGGATTGCGCGTCACATGATACGCCGAATTTTCGTTCGACGAACCCATGCCAAATTCATCACAATTGGTTTTACCGATGACGATGGCGTCGGCGGTGCGCAGCTTTTCCATCACGGTGGCATCGTACGGTGGTACCCAGCCGCTCAACATTTTGGAAGCCGCGGTGGTCGGCATGCCTTTGGTAACTACTAAATCCTTGATTGCGATCGGCAACCCGGCTAGCGGCCCAAGCGAAAAACCGGCTTTGCGTCGTTGATCAAGCTCTTGCGCACTCGTCCGCGCGGCATCGCCTGCGACGTGAAGAAATGCGCCCAGCTCGGTATCGTGGGCGGTGATGCGCGCGAGATAACCTTCCACCAACTGCAGCGCTGTCACGTCGCCAGTGCGCACCGATTTGGCGAGTGCCACAGCAGAGCCTTGCAGCGTCTCGGCAAGTATAGCGCTCATGCGTGCGGCCCAATCGCAGCCGGTACCACGAAATGATCACCTGCTGTGGCGGGGGCGGCCGACAATGCATCGCTGGTTGACAACGATTCAGCAACTTGATCTGGCCGCAGCCGCAAGTCCATCGGGACTACATGGGTAAGTGGCAAAATCCCGTCGGTGGTTACCGCAGCCAGTGCATCCATCACCGTGAGAATTTGCTGCAAATCGTTGCGCATGGCCTCGGCTTGGTCGTTGGTTAGCCGCAACCGAGCCAACATCGCCAGTTCATTCACTTCCTGTAGGGAAATTTCGGCCATCGCTCAACTCCTGCGTACAATTACTCGGTCAGCTACGTAGCCAACTACTCGGTCGGCAGCGGGGCGAAGTCCACCCGTCCACTAGCGCGAGCTGCAAGCTGAGCGCCCATTTTTAAATATTCGTCGGCGATACGCGCAGCACTCACCGCATCACCTGCGGTTACCGCATGCAGCAACTCACGCTGATGGGCCCGCACTTGTTCTTGCGGACCAGCGAGATTTGCAAGCAACGCGAAATACGGTTTAACGGCGTCGCGCACGGTATTGATGAGCAACACCATGACTTGATTGCTGGTGAGCTGCGCTAACACTACATAAAAATCGAAATCGATTTCAAACAACTCGTCGGCCGATGTTGTTGCGATGCCGCGATCGACCAGGACCCGCAGTTTAGCGACGGTTTGTGCACCGCCAGGTAAGGCCACTCGGGCTGCGGCCAAACGCGCAATTTCGCGGCCAAAAATCCGACGAAATTCGAGCAAATCACGAATGAACTCAGGCCGACCACTGGCCAATGGGAGGAGATGTTGAACCAGCTCGATACCGCCGGTTTCCATGAAATTTCGAACCCGGGTGCCATCACCTTGACGAATTCGCACCAACCCAAGATGCTCAAGCTTTTTAAGCGACTCACGCAGCGAAGCCCGGTTGACGCCCAAGGTTTTGGCTAATTCGCGTTCGGGCGGCAATTTGCTGCCCGGTGGATACTCGCCGCTCAGAATCATGCGGCGTAACTGTTCCGAGATCTCTTCGGCGACGCGCTGTTTTTCAACGGGGCGGAATACCGGGGCGGACACTGGTGGATTATCGCTCGACATCGATCTCGTCGAAGATACCGCGTGCCGGGCCGTTGCGAAAGGCCTCGGCGAGCCTTCGCACCGCTAACTGGGTTTGTTATGGTGTTGACATGGCACGTCCCGCCACTATTTCCCCGCCTGCGCCTGGCCCCCGCGCCTTTGTGCTTGATGACAGCAGTGCTCAAGGCACGGAGTTATTCACGATTGAAGAGCTCAGCGGCGATACATTGGCCGCGCGGTGCGCCTATTTGTTCGATATCGGCGAAGAATTGAAGCTGCGCATTGAGCGCGGCGACGACCGCTTCGAAGCCCGGGCCCGCGTTATCCGCGTGATGGAATATCGCCCGCAGTACCTGATGGAACTTGAATTATTCGGCGTCGGCGAAACCACCCGCGTCGTCGCTGGCTAACATGGCTACGCCGCCCACGGCTGCGCCGGTGATCACGTTGCGCGACGTTGCCGTGAAGTTATCGGACCGCACAATCATCACCGGTATTTCGGCGTCAGCAGCGGCCGGTAGTTTGATCGCCA
>JAYWHS010000622.1:0-11039 GCA_043777635.1 Kofleriaceae bacterium
GCCACCGGGGTGCCGCTGCTTGCCGCGCCGCGAACCATGCCGGCTAGCCACCGGCGATCGGCGTCGCTTAATCCGTCGTCAAGGAAACGCAGCCGCCAATCGAGCACAATGCCGTGTAATAGCGATGCAAACATACCCGTGCCGTCGACAATTCGTTCAATGCTTGGCTTGGTGGCGTCAACAAAATGGCGCAACTCACCTGCCATCAAGCGACCATGTGCAGCGCCCATTTGGTGTGGCTCACCGTTGGTGCGTAGCACTGCTATGCCGCCGCGATATTGCAGCGTCGAAGTGCCGTAGCGCAAGGCCGCCAACTCGCCGTTGCGCTGGTCATTGCTTAGGCCGCCTTCGACCACCACGTTGGGCATGTCGTAGGTCACAGATTTTCGATAAATGAACCATGCAACGACACTCGCTGTGATCAAGATCGCAAGTGCGATGGCTCCGGCGCGCCACGGGCGGACGGTTGCTGCGCGGCGTGTGCCAATGACTAGATCTGACATATCGAGGGTCCGAAAATGGAGCGAACGAGCGAACGCTCGCAGCGCGGCCCGACGTTACACCTGCACGCTGCAAAACTCTTGCGTTGACCGCAACCAAACCTCCTTGCTAGCCTAGGGGCATGGCGATTTTAATCACATTGACGGCCGCGCTGGTCGGTGTGATTGGTTTGGTGTTTGTGATTCGGTGGCGCCAGCGTCGGCAGCGGCTCCTCATGGCAACTTCACGGCAACACATGGCGGTGGCGGTGGCACCGATGCTTGCTCGTGCCAGTGCTGCAGTTCCAGTATCGCAACCGCGGCGGCGCGCCGCTGTGTCCGGCGCATCCGCTGCAATGAACCTGGTTGCTGAAACCGGCAGCCTGTCGTGTCCAACCTGCTTGCGTCAATTTCACGGTCAGCGCTATTGCACCAGCGACGCCCGGCGCTTGGCACCTGCCCACGAAGTGCGGACCCGAGGCCGAGGCGTTAGTTGTCTTGGCTGTCACCGTGCATATGACGCTGGCGTCAGTCAGTGTCCGCACGACAGTTTGCCGTTGGTGCCGCACTCGCTACATGGCGTGGTGTCGGGCGGCCGGCGGCCTCGGGGGTTAACTCAGCCGGCCCATGTGCTCGCTCGCATCTGCCCGTTGTGCGGCGTTCGTGACGATTTGCACGCTCGGTTCTGCGGCCGTGATGGCGCGGCACTTTTGGTGATAAACTAACGAGGTGAAACCAAATACATCGCTCGCTGGGCTCGTTGGATTGCTGCTGCTTGCCACGGCCGCTGAGGCGAAGGCCGATTTATTTACGGTGTCGGCCCAAATTGACGGTGGCGGCGCATTCGGCAAAGGCATCGGCGGCGATCAGAAAAGTACTGCGTTTTATCAAACCGCGCCGCGTGGCGTGTACGGGCTCAAGCTCAACGCTGAAGTGTTATTTATTGACGCCTGGATCGCTCATCATCAATTTACCAATGGCTCGCGTCTTGCGACATGGAGTGAAATCGGCGTCGGGATCGATACCGAATTGCCGTTGGGCGATAACAAAAAAGGTTTGGGCGGATATTTACTTTTGGGTGTCGGTGCAACGTTTGGGGTCGGTACCGGCCAGCAAGTTCAGCTGCCCCTCGACAACGGCGAGCTGTCCGATAAAGGCTTTGCGTTGGTTGGCAAGCTGGGCGGCGGCTCGCACGTGACCAAACTTGTCGACATTGGAGTCGAGATTCCGATCACCGCCGGCTACTATTTTAAATCTGGGGCAGGCGCGGCAGCAAACAACCTGTCGACGCACTATCAAGCTGCCGGTGTTCAAGCGTTGTTGTTTTTGCGGTTTCGCTTTGGCTCGAAATAGCGTGTGCAAAAGCGCCAGGCTATCCACATAGGCAGGCAACCCGTCGCCCATTTTGGCAGTCTACCTACAAACTTTTGGACAGTTTTGGCGAATATGTTGGCGGATCGTCCGTCAAAGCCCAAACCCGACGCGTTGACCTTCGGGGCACGTCGTCGTAGTAACGCGCTAAGGAGAATTTGAATATGAATCGCTATGTTGCCCTAGGATGCCTTGGCATCGGCCTGATGGTTAGCCCACTGCTCAGTGGCCTTGCGACTGGTGCGGTTCCCGCTACCACCAAAATTGGTGTAATCGACATCGAAAGCACGCTGTATGACACCCCAGCCGGCAAGCGCGCCAATGCTGCGTTTGAAAAGGCCCGGGGTGCGAAACAAGCCAAGTTAGATGCTGACAACAAAGCAATTCTAAAAGCCGCAGCGGACTTGGATAAGCAAAAAACTGTCCTCAAAAAAGATGTCTTTGACGGCAAAAAAGCCGAGCTCGAAAAACAGTATATCGCCATGCAAAAAACCATGGGTGCCGCTGAAAAAGACCTCGCAGGTGAACGCACGAAGTTGGTGCAGGAACTGCTCAGCAAAGCCGGGCCAATTATCGAAGAGATTGCCAAAAAAGAAGGGGTCTCCATCATTATCGATAAGAGTTCTGTGATCTGGATGGACCCTGCGGTGGATCTCACGGCACCGCTCAATGCAAGAATGAAGTAAGTCCTGTGGTACCACCGGGCATGGCTGACATTGCCCCTTCCACGGTTCCGGTTGCATTTACGGCGGAGCAGATTCTAGGTTTGCTGCCGCATCGATACCCTTTCTTGCTCATCGATCGCGTGCTCGAACTGACCGATGACAAAGTGGTCGCGTTGAAAAACGTCACGTGGAATGAGCCGTATTTTGCCGGCCATTTCCCAGGCGCGCCGGTTATGCCCGGTGTGTTGCAAGTTGAAGCCATGGCGCAAGCGGGCGGCGTGTTGGCCTCGCGGTCGATCAAATTCGACGCCGCAACGCAAGTGATGTTGTTTATGGCGATCGACAACGTGAAGTTCCGCAAAATGGTGACCCCGGGAGATCAACTCCGCATTGAAGTTGTACCGCTGCGCAAAGGCAAGATTTTCAAGATGAAGGGTGAAATCACCGTCGATGGCGTGGTGGTTTCATCGGCCGAATTCCTCGCTGGCATTGCCGATCGTTCGAAGGTTGGGGTGTAGCTGTGGGGTGGCTTGCGACAGTCGCTGTCGCAACGATGGCGATCGCGAACGTCGCTGGGTGCAAAGGCAAATCTTCGGCATCGGTCAAGCGGACGCGCATTGCGCCCGCCGTTGAATACGTACCGGCGCCGGCAGCGCGAGGTTCGGCTGGTGCGGCTGAGCCGACCGCGACGGCCGGGCCAGCTGCGCCGGTAGGCACTTTAGCGGTGGCCGGTGTGCGTCGCCCCGAAGTGGAACCCAACAACGACAGCAAAACCGCCAACGTTGTTGCGCTTGAAAGTGTGGTGACGGGCGAACTCAAAGATCCGACGGATGTCGATCTGTTTGCAGTCGTGATCGAAAAGCCCAGTGATCTAACCGTGCTGCTAGCGAGCGCTGGCGACGTTGTCGTCGAATTGCGCGATGGCACCGGCTCGGTGGTTGCCAAGTCCGACCGTGGCGGCAACGCGGTGACCGAAGGGTTGCCGAATTTTGCGGTGGTCAAGGGCCGCTATCTGGTCGCGGTAACGTCGTTTCGTAAAGCTGAGCCAGTTGGCAAAAAAAAGTCGAAGTCCCCGACGTCGGCCACCCTCGGCAGCGCTGGCTCGGCCGCTCCGGTAGTCGCAGCATCGCTGCGTTACGAAGTACACCTGGCGGCGACAGCCCAAGCGCCCCGCAGCGGTATCGAACTGGAACCAAACCTCGATGCTGGCACTGCCAACGATCTGTTTATTGGCGAAGCGGCCACCGGCTATGTTGGCTGGACCGGCGACGTTGATGTGTGGAAGCTTTCGGTCGAAGGCCTGGCCGCTCGCAATGCGCTTGACATTGAATTGAGCGCCGTCGACGGTGTTACGCCAACGCTAACCGTGTCCGATGCGGTGGGTCGCCCGGTGTTGCAACGCCAAGGTGCCAAGAGTCGCCTCTTGTCGATTCGCAACGTGGTCCCGGTGGTCGGCACTAATGTTCCACCGTATTACTTTTTGACGATCAGCGGCGAGCGCTCGAACCCTTTGGCGATGTACCGCCTTAATGTCGTTGCAAGGGTGCTTTCGGGTGCCGACGAGATTGAACCTAATGATACCGGTGCAACTGCGCAGCTGTTACAGATTGGACAAAATCTAACGGCCAATTGGCAAATTGGCGATACCGACAGTTTTGTTATTGCGGCGGACACCACGTCACGACGGTTGACGATTGTGATTACCCCAACTCAAGGTGCCGATCTGATCGGTGACGTTTTGATTCCCAATCAGCCGCTGATCGAATTCAATCATCGAGGTCAAGGTGGCAGCGAAACCGTCGATGTTGACTTGCCGGCCGGCATCCAAGCCGTCGTACGTGTCCAAGGCAATGCTAAACGCAAAGCGGTCGAAGGCGCCTATGCGATAAGCGTTGACGTTGCCCAAGGCGTCAGCGATCCAATGCCGAACGAGCAGCGGGCACCGTGAACATGTTGGCATCGAACCGTTCCGAGGGTGCGCTCTTGCACGGCCACACCGACGAGGGTCATCGGTAAAACCCATGGCTGATCGCACAGCGGCGGCTTCGCGTTACAGCTCGGCGCTCAAGATCCTACTGGCGTTGACGGCCGCGAACCTGATGGGCTACGCCGCACGCAACGCTCTGTTTTCGGCTTATGCCGATTTGCGGCTACGGTTTTTCGTCGACGATGCGGATGTAGGGCTGTTGACTACCGCGTTCATGGCCGGGCAAGCACTGATTACCGTGCCGGTCGGGTGGGCTGGTGACCGCTTTGGCCGTAAGCCGGTGATCGTCGCAGGCTTAGCTTTGGCAGGCTTGGCTGGTTGCGTTGGTGCGTTTTCGAATGGCATATCGATGTTGGTTGCGACTCGTGCGCTGGTCGGCATCGGTTGTGCGTCGATCGTGCCGATTGCAAATTCGATCTTGAGCCAGCTATTTGATGGCCCCAAAAAGGCTAGCCGAATCGCGGTGTTCAATGTCGGCATGTTTGTTGGTGGCGGCTTGGGCTTCACGATCGGTGCGACGCCAGGCTATCCCTGGGTGTTGTTGATGATTGGGATTCCGACGCTAGGCTTGGCGCTGGTGATCAGCCGATTGATCATTCCGCCGGTCGAAGGCGCGGCAACTTTGATACCTGCGGCGAGCCCGGCCCGCGCCGCCTCGGCCATGCCCGCCATCTCCGGCAAGCATCCGTTGGATTTGCTGCGCTACGGTTGGGCTGTGCTGCGCGAGGCATCACGCGGTGCCGCGCTCGTGCTGCGGCGGCCCGCCATGCGTTGGCTGGTCGCATCGGCAACGGTGATGGCGTTCTCGGCGGGCGGGCTGCAAGCTTGGCTGGTTGAGTTTCTCAAACGCGAAAAACACATGACCGAAGGCCAAGCCAACACCCTGTTGATGACCGCGATGGTCGGCGCGTTAGCTGGCGTGGTGATCGGTGCCCGCGTCGGTGATCGTTGGCGCGCTCGCGAACGGGCAGGGCTAGCTAAGACGATCGCGCTAGCTTTGACAATGGCAACCCCGATGCTGGCGTTGAGTATTGTGATTCCGCCGGGGGCCTGGCTTTATGTGACCGCCGTAATCGGCATGTTCTTTTTGTCTTGGTACCACGCACCGTTGGCCGCCACCGTCGATGACCTGGTGCCAGCCGAACAGTCGGTGACCGCGCAAGCGGTGACGGTTTTCGGGATGCATTTGTTTGGTACTGCGCCGGCGTCCTGGGTGGTTGGCATCATTTCGGAACGCCACAACCTCACCACCGCTATGTGGTTGCCGGTCATGGCAATCGTGGTAGCGACGGTGCTTATGATGTTCACTGCGCGAGCAATGCGCCTGGCCGCTGATGATTCTGGCCGCCAAGGATAGTGGCAGCCAGCCCGGGCACCCGGTATAACCTGGCGGTGCGTACCCGTTGCTTGAGTGTTTTGTTGTTGGTGGTCACCCTTGGTGCGGTCGCAAGTTGTCGCCCGACCACCGGCCCGGAGGCCACGCTGGAGCGTTATGCCAGATTATTACAGAAGCGCGAATATGCGGCTGCGTACGACTTGATGTCAGGCGACTATCGGGCTCGGGTAACCCGCGACGAGTATGTCAAACAGATGCGCGATGCACCACGCGAAGTAAATGACACCGCAGAAAGATTGCAAGCCAATCGCACCGCTGTGGAAGTCTCGGCGGAGTTTACGTTCGGGTTGGGCGAGTCACTGCGGTTGGTGCAAGAGTCAGGGCGGTGGCGGGTCGCCAATGACGCGCTCAACTACTACGACCAAGGCTCGCCGCGCGCTGCATTGCGAGCGTTTGTGCGGGCGTATCAATTGCAACGCTGGGATGTCATGCTGCGTTTTGTGCCGGCTGCGTACGCGGCGAAAATGACCGCGGCAATGGTGCAGGCCCAGTTCACTGGGCCAAGCAAAGAGCAAATCGAAGCGTTGGTTGCGATGCTCAGTGCAAATACCAATGAGCCGATTTCTGAAAGTGGCAATGTTGCAACGCTCAACTACGGTGTGAGCAACGAAGTTTCGTTTGTACGCGAAGACGGGATCTGGAAAATCAAGGACCTTGACTGAGGCTGCTAGGGTTTACGTAGCTGGCACCAGGTGCGCATCGCGTCGCCGATCTCGGTGCGCCAGTACCGTAGCTCCCAAGTCGGTTCAGCCCTCCTGATTAACTGGCGGTACAAAGTAAAAATGAAGCTTGGCCCGAATATAAAGTGGGTTCACGCAAAGGGTTCTTTCGACCTCACCCAAAGGGGCCGAAAAACCCTTATCGAACTTTGGATTTGGGGTGCTAACCAGGAATGGCTAAAGAATTAGCCAAGGAAAACGCGCGAGGCGACGCGCGGTGGGTTGGATGCCGGCGACTTGCCAGTCGAAAGTCGCGCAGAAGGGACGGGAACGTACGGGAACGTCCCTTGTTTGATCGAGGCTAACCAGCAGCTTTGACGCCCGGTCAAAGCGATGCTGGTTAGCGACGCGAGATCGGCTCGCCAGACGCTAGGATGGGCGAATTGTCCGCGAACCGGACACATGTGATCTCGGTAGGGTTTTAGCCGTTGCTTTACGCATTTCAATCTTGGCCTCGAAGATCGTGCCTGATAAGGTGTCGAGGTAATGAAGGCTGAAGTCATGTTGGAACTGCTCGAACAAGCCGCTGAGCAGCTCTCGGTTAAGGTTAGTTATGACTCCATCCAATCGTCAGTTGGACACGGCGGCCTGTGCCGCGTGAAAGGCCAGTTTCGCGTAATTATCGATAAACGCGCAACCACGGATGAACGCATCACCACGATTGCAACCGCGCTCGCGACGTTTGATTTATCTGCCGTTGTGATACCTGCCAAAGTGCGGGAACTCATTCGCCAGCACGAAGGCAGCGGCAAATTGCGCCGCCCAGCCGCGTAACGTCCGTGTTATAGCGCGGTTCATGGACGCGCCGCATCACATCGCTGCCTTGGTCGCCTCGCTAGCCTTGACCAGTCTGCTTAGCTGCGATCGTGGGCCTGCGTTGCAGCAGCTCGACAAAAATAAAGTCGACGTTAACACCAACGCGCAATTGCGCACTGCCGAAGTTGGCCGTGGCCGCTTTATCAGTACCGCTACATTTGTGCTGGTCGATGCAATTAACGAAACCGGCCAAGATGCGGCCATTACGCTAGGCGGCGTGCTGGTCGATAAGGCTGGTGCCAAGATAAGTGACCTGCGTCCCGAGTCATTGTTGGTACCCAAGGGTGATAAACGCACGTTTGCGTTGATCGACAATACCAACAGTGCCCAACCCACAGCGGTAGGCGCGTCGGTTGTGGTGCGCAGTGCCATTGTGCCAACGCCTTCTTCGTTGAAGGTTGATCCGCAACGTACCTATGATGACTTTGGCAAGTTGGTCATCGACGGTTGGGTCAACAATTCTTCCGACCGTAGCGGCACCGTAATTGTGCTTGCCACATTCTACGACGCCCACGAGGTGCCGTTAACACGCCCCAACATGGTGCTGCCGATTGGTGGTGGTGCGACTCGTGCGGTGCAATTCGTTGGGCCGCCGGGGGCGACGCGCGCGGTCATGTATCTTGGCGAGCAAGTCTGGGAATGAGCAGCGCCGCCAGTCACGATAGTGCGGCCCAACGCAGGGTTGGTAATTTGTGCACAAGTCCTTAGGTTCCGAGCCGGCGCGTCAGCTCTGCAAAGTGTGGATCGTTGGCCAGCATGTCGGTCAATAATTCACGCAATTGCGCGCGTTGCTCCACCGGCAGGTCAGGGCCCGCAGTTTGATCGAGCAATACTTCAATCGCTTGGTTCGGCGTCATCCGGCCGGCGTTGATCTCGGTCGCCAACGCGTCGACTGAATTCGGCCCGCTTGTCGCCGCTGCGGTCGTCGTATTGGCGCTTGCGTTGCGCACTTGATCGGCGAAGTTGGTAGCCGACGCGTCAGCCGCACCGTCCGCTGCGGCCGCACTGTCGGTGGGGCCCGCCGGACCACTAGGGCTTTCAGCTGGACCACTAGGGCGTGTAGGGCCACCTGGGCCATTGATTCCACTCATAACAGACCGTTTCGTTGATAAGACTGTAGCGCTGTTTGTAGTCGCATAGTGACGGTTTCGACCCGACGTTGCCGAAGTTGCGAAAAAAACCTGCGTTTCTGGGGCTGAGCGCTTCGGTGGCGATGATAGGGTCCCCAGCGTGGCGAAACCGGCTGCGATTGAGAAATCTGGAGTAGTAGTGCGTGTCCGTGACGTTAGCAAAAGCTACGGCACCGGTGCGGTCCGAACCCAAGTCCTCAAAAAGGTTTCGCTCGATGTAGCCGAAGGTGAATTCGTAGCGTTGGTCGGGCAATCGGGGTCGGGTAAGTCGACGTTACTCAACATCATCGGGGGCCTCGATCAACCTGATTCTGGTGAGGTTGAAGTCCTTGGCCTCGACACCACGCGGGCGTCGGAACGTAAAAAAGCGGCGCTGCGCAACAGCTCGATCGGCTTCGTGTTCCAAGCCTTTAATTTATTAGATCACCTTTCGTGTTTAGCCAATGTGACGATTCCTGCGGCGTTTGCCCACGGTGCTCGCGATGTCGATCAACGCGGACTGGAAGCGTTGCGGCGCGTCGGGCTTGCCGATTTGGCGCATCGTCGGCCAAGTGAACTCTCGGGTGGACAAAAACAACGCGTGGCGATTGCCCGTGCGTTGTTTGGCTCGCCGCGGCTGCTGTTGTGCGACGAGCCGACCGGCAGCCTCGATTCTGACACCGGTCGCGGCGTCATCGAATTTTTCCAAGAACTCAATGCCCGCGACAAAGTTACGTTGCTGATCGTCACCCACGAGCGCCGCGTTTCTTCGGCCGCAAGTCGCGTTGTTGCTATGCGCGACGGCGAAATCATTGATGCGACGGAAGATGTGTTGACCTCGCAAGCGGGGCCAACATGACTGCCACAACCCACATGCTGATAGGTGCGTTGCGCATGTGCGTGAAACACTCGACTCAGCGACGAGGAGGCTGCCAATGATGCCAATCGGTCAAATGACCAAAATGGTGGTGAGCAATACCCTGCGTAGCCCCAAAGACTTTGTGCTTTCGGCCTTCGGCATTGTCATTGGCATTGCAGCCTTTGTATTTTTCATGTCGCTGACCTCCAAGGTTGGCATGGTGTTGGAAAAGATCTTTCCGCTCGAACAGGTGCAAGTGGTTGCGCCGCGCGCGCAATTCTTGGGCAAAGACATGAGCAAGAAGCTCGACGACGCCATCGTTGAGCAGATTCGTAAACGCCCAGAAGTGAAAGGCGCGCTGCCTCGGATGAGTTTGACCTTCCCAGCGTATGGCCGAGGCGATTTTGAAGGCCAGGACCTGAAATTTGAAGTCGGCGGTTTTGCCGATGGGGTTGATCCGGCCCACATTGGTTCGGATCCCGCGCTCCAAGCGTTGTTTAAAGATTGGGATGAAGCGGAAAAAGGTAAACGCGTGGCGTGCGTGCCGCCGCCTAATCCACTCGATGGAGAGGAAGATGCACCAGCGCAATCTGCGCCTGCACCGGATGCGGGATCAGCTACTGGATCGGCTGGCGGCGCAGCGCCGGGTTTGGTTGTAAGCGTCAAGCCTAGTTTCGTGAACCCCTGCCCAAACCCCGACCGCTATTACTGCGACGAATCGGATCGCACCTGCCACCACCGGGTCCCAGTCGTGGTGTCGCCAACGCTACTGGAGCTGTACAACGGGCAATTTGCCAAATCACATGGCCTACCGATTATCGACGCTGATCTGGCGAAGTTCATTGTCGAACGCGGCGGGCTATCGCGAATGCGGTTTACGATTGGCTTAGGGCAAACCATTGTTGCTGGTTCGAATGCTGGCATCGAAAAGTCCAAACGTCGGCGAGTGGAAGCCGCGCTCATTGGCATTAGTCCGGCTGCCATGCCGATCGGCATGACGGTTCCCATCGAATACATCCGACGGTGGAATCGCGAATTCCGTGGCGAAGAAGCGGCGACCGCTTATTCGTCCATCATCGTTACGCTGCGCAGCAAAGACCGATTAGCGATGTTTGGTCAGTGGCTGCAAGACGATCTCGACCTGCGCTTGGAAGATTCTTTGGGCGAGCGGTTTGCTACCGTGATTTTGGTGATCCAAGTGCTGTTCTTGGTTATCTCCGTGATTATCATTGTGATTTCGGCAATTAACATCGCTCATAACTTTTTCATGCAAGTTACCGAGCGGCGCCGAGAATTGGGCATTCTGCGGGCTGTTGGGGCGACGCAGAGCGATGTTCGGCTGGTGATCATCGGGGAAGCGGCCATCATCGGCATTGTTGGCGCGGCGTTGGGGGTCTTGCTGGCGGTTGCCGCTGGCGCCACCCTGGACTGGCTAAGTGCTCGATATGTTCCGAATTTTCCTTTCAAACCCAAGACTTGGTTTGATTTTAAACCTTGGATTTGGCTGTCGGGTATCGGCCTTTCTACGGTATTTTGTATCGTTGGCGGGTACTTGCCGGCGCGTAAGGCTGCCAAGCTCGAACCGGCTGCAGCGCTAACTCAATCGTAAACTGAGTCGGCAAGCCAGTTTCGCTCTTG
>JAYWHS010000623.1:0-11008 GCA_043777635.1 Kofleriaceae bacterium
GATGCCGCGTTGTTTGGCATAGAAGCCCCAAACGCCAGCGTAACAATCGGCTTGTAGTTCTTGCATGACCGAAAGCAAATTCTTGGGCTTGTTGAGGCGCCGTATTTTTTCTTCAACACCGAGGACGTTTTGCAAGTGATGGCCGACTTCATGCGCCAACACGTAGGCTTGGGCAAAGTCACCTGGTGCGCCGAGCCGTTTGGCTAACACTTGATAAAACGAAAAGTCGATGTAGGCCTTTTCGTCGGGCGGGCAATAGAACGGTCCGATTTCCGCTGACGATAAACCACAGCCGGTGTCGACGGCCTCAGTGAAGATCACCAGTTTGGCGCGGCGGTACTGCAAGTTGTTTTGCGCAAACACCTTGGTATAGGTGTCTTGAATATCGGTCATCGTGCGCTGCACAAACAGTTTGAGTGCAGCGTCGGGGTCGTTGGCCGGATCGATCGGCGCTGCATTAGGCGACGCTGGCGCGGTGTTGCTTACTTGACTGGCGCCACCACCACCGCCGCTGTTGCCGAACAGGCCGCCGATATTTACTCCGAACACCTGCGAAACTAACGCCACGATGATGGCTACCGCAACGCCACCACCGCCGAGCTTGAGGGCACCACCACCGCCACCCGCACGGCCGCGTGCAGGGCCTGCGCTGCGTAGGTCTTCGACGTCACTTTGTTCAATACGCGCGTTGTCGTCGTACTTCATGCTCGGATACTACATGGCATTTGCCACGGGTCAACCAGCCAGACCGCAGCACCGGCTGCTATCAGGTAGTGCTCGGGTAGTTCCCCACGTTGGTCACGTAACAGAATTCAGCCGAAACCCACAGCAATCGTGAGGTCTTACTCGGCGCTCGGCCGACGGTACTCCGACGACGATCCCACGCTCCAGTGTTTGCCGCAGTTACCGTAGCGATTTCATCGAGCTGACCAGCTTTTGGGCGCTGACACCGCTGCTGATCATACATTTGGCCATTCGTTTGGCCGACTCGACTGCTTCGCTTTTATCGCCGGTCGCGTCTTTGTTGTTGCCGGCAAATTTTATGAATTGTTCAAGCACTGCGTCACCGCAGGCGGCGTCTTTGCAGGCACAGGCCTGGTCGGCAAACTTGGCGATATCTTTGGTGACATCTTTTTTGCAACCAGCAAACGCTGCAGTCACTCCGAACACGACAACGGCGAAAATTCTGAATTTCATGACTGCCACGGTATCATGGCCACCGGCGTCGGTTGGCACTGCTGCGGTCGGCGGGCAGCAAATTCTGCTGGTTCAAGTTAGGCTTACGCTATGCTACCTGCCTTTGTACATCCCAGTGCGGTTGTTGATCACGGCGCCCAACTTGCCGACGATGTTCGCATTTGGCATTTTGTTCATGTTTGCGCTGGCGCACAAATTGGCGTCGCCACCTCGATTGGCCAAGGCTGTTACATCGGCAATGTGCAGATCGGCGCGGGTTGTAAAATTCAGAATAACGTTTCGATCTACGACGGGGTCAACGTCGCCGACGATGTTTTTCTCGGACCGTCGTGTGTGTTTACCAATGTGCAGCACCCACGTGCGCAGGTCAGTCGTAAACATGAATATGCCACCACGCGAATCGACCACGGTGCATCGGTTGGTGCCAATGCCACGATTGTGTGCGGCGCACACGGCATTGTGATCGGCGCGTACGCGTTTGTCGGCGCTGGTGCAGTTGTGACTCATGATGTGCCACCGCACGCAATCGTCGTCGGTGTGCCGGCTCGGCAGATCGGCTGGGCCTGTGTGTGTGGCGAGCGGATCGATAGCGACGAGCCGCTGCATTGTCAGCGCTGCATGGCAGCGTATGAACTTGTGGATGGTGGGCTCCGGCAACTGTAGTTCACGGTTTGGGCGAGTGACTCAACGGTTGCAGTTGGTTGCTACCTGACGCGACAGATGCCAACACACAACAAAGTCTCGTGGCTTTGCTGCGACTCGGCTGCAGGGTCGCGTTGTAGGTTGGTGAGCCATGCGGAATCTTCGTCGACAACGGTTGGTGTCGCGGTGGCTGGTGCGGTCGCGGCATAACCTGGTTGCGTTGTGCCACGCGGGTGGCGGTTGCGACCGCCAGCACTTACGAGTTGCAAAACCCGGTGGGCCAGCCGAAGGCGATGCTCGGCGGTGATTTCGATCAGGCCATCAGCATGCAAGCGACGAATTGCACTTTTGTCGACAACGGCCGTAGGTCCCGCACTGGCTTGCAACAGTTGCCGTGCCACGTTGGCGGGCAGCGCAGGGCGTTCACCGTCGTGGCGCAACAAGGTGGCCAGCGCCTGGTCGAGTTCACAACAGGCTAACAGCCATAACAATTCAAGTTCGGCTTTGGGTAGCGCTAGCTTGTGAGCTAGATCATCGAGCGGTGAAAGTTGCGGCGCTGAGCATGCTACGCGCTGATAGATGTCAGTGCACATCTCGGTGGCGCGCTGGCCGGGCGCGTTGTGCGCCACCTGGTTAAAACACTGACGCGCCCACTGGTTGCGGTCGTTGCGCAATTCTTGCACCGATTGATATCCGTTGTTGAGCATGGCCGGGCCTATCGGAATGCTTCGTGCCAAGTTGCGTTCGAACTTGTAACTGCCAGAAATGAATACGATTAATTCTTTCGTCGCAGTCTTGTTACGATGCTGTGGCGACGACGCGGGAGTGAGAATCGAGCTGTTGCCACGAGCCGATCAGTGGTAGAGATCGGCCATGAAAATGCGAGTATCAAAACTGTTTCCGGTTCTTCTTTTGGCAGCCGCATGCGGCGATAGCAGCGTAGCTGTTGATGCGCGGGTCCGCATCGATGGGCCGCGCATCGATGGCAATATCTCGGACGGTCCGATCGATGGCGGGGTGGTGGATGGCGCAACTCCTGACGCGCCGATTAACTCAGCAACGCGCGTCTGGGTTACCGGTGATCTTGCGGTTGATAACCAACTTCGTGCCGGTACGTTTCTCGAAGGTGCAACGCTGCCGGTTACGCCAACGTTGATCCCAGCCACTGGCAATTTGGCCGCGAATGGTAAGAGCTTCGATGTTAGCGCCGACGGTGCCAAAGTTGCGTACCTCGCTGACAGCACCACCGCTGGTCGCTTCGATCTTTTTGTCGCAGGAGCTGACGGCTCAAACCCGGTCGCCGTGTTTCAAGCCCCGGCTGGCGTGACGCTGTCGAATCCGCAATTCTCGCCGGACGGCACCAAGATTGCGTACCTCGCTGATCCAACGCTTGCGTCGATGAAAGATCTTTTCATGGTGCCAGCTACCGCCAATGCAACCCCGGTCAAGCTAAGCCCGGCACGCGCAGCGAACAATGCTGGGCTCAGCGTGTTCGCTTCCCTGATGTGGTCGCCGGATTCAAAATACATTGGGTACTCGGCGCGGATCACTGCAGTTGGTTTTGATGAAGCGTTGATTGTGGATACCTCGGCAGCAACCCCGGTTTCGGCATTTGTGATTCCGCGTGCGGATATTGCAATGCAAGGTGCGAACGGTGCACAGGGCGTGCGCGGCTTTGCAGCCTTTGACAATGCCGGCCACGTTTACTTTCGCGCTCGCCTTGAAGTTGCTGGTCAATTTAAGCTGTATCGCGCCAACGTCGACGGTACGGCTCGGGTTGCGCTGGCGCTTGCACCCGTTCGCGGCGACGCCTCGGTGCCCGATTTTGGTGCATTCGCAGTGACACCAGACGGCACCAAGATGGTGTTTTCCGCCGATGCACCAACCCTTGGTATCTACCAATTGTACAATGTTACGTTAGCCAACCCAGTGCCATTGAAGCTCACTAACTCGTTGGTGGCTAGCACCGAACCTGCGTTTAACAGCCCATTGCTGTTTTCCCCTGATGTCACGCGCGTGGCGTTTATCGCCGACTACAAAGTGAACGGTGATTTTGAACCACATGTTGCCAAGCTTGATGGCACCAGTGACACCCGCTTGGTCACGGTGGCGGTGATGAACGGTGATACCGAAGCGTTGGCGTGGACGCGCGATGGTGCGGGCTTGTACTGCCAAGGCGACCTGGTCACCAACAATGAGACACGCTTGTTCCGCTTGGCTGCAGGGACGGCCGATCAAACCTTGACGCCGGCCTTGGCTGGCTTGCCAGTTACCGGCGCAGATGTTGATGGCGTGTACGGCGTTCCGAAATTGTAAGCGTTTGCGACGCGTTACTGCATCTCGTCGAGAGATGCACAGTGAATCGCGAACACATGGCCGGTGACGCTGATGGCTTCACCTAACGTGGCGTTGATATCAAACGCGACGTAGAGGTCGTTGGCCACGAAGCTGCCGGTGATGGCGCTCAGTGACACTGCGGTGGACCGCACGATCGCGGTATCGGTAAGTGTGCCGATGAAATCCAAATACGAAACTTTGGCGGTCAGGTTGCTGGTCGGCACGGTACGGTTGCTAACCGGAATTGCCGATACGATCGCGGATTGGTCCGGCGTTGGTGCACCCATCACCGGGCAGCTGGCATCGCCGCCTCGGTGCAGCTCAATGCGCAGCGACGTCGGGGCTGCGTTGCTGCCGTTGTAACCGTAGAATGCTCGATCAAAGGTGACGGTTTTAAGACCTTGCACGGCTTTGGCGGTCAGGGTTCGGCACGCCCCAATGCATGTACTAGCCGGTGCATCGATGCTTGCGTCGAGCCGTGCAGCGTCGAGCGCGCCAGCGTCAGGGGTTTTCGACGAGGAATCAGAACAAGCCGGCAGGGCGAGGGCAACAACGAGCAGCATGCGCATACGGCATGGTACGGCGAAATCGTTGCCAATACCAACCTTGGATGCAGGGGCCGCCGCGTGTGAATGCACTTAGCGTTCAGCGGTGGCGCTACCGCTGACCATGATAGCCATATCGGTTGCGCTTGTCGCCTGCACGTCGACGACGGCCCGCTTGGTCTTGAACTGCAGGACTGGCGCACCAGCGTCGTTACGAATCAATTTGCCAGCGCCCAAGCCGCGTTCAATTTCTTGGAGTAGCTGGGTGCGCCGGGCGGGTTTGCCGTCAAATCCGATTACGGTTTCGGCCTCGACCACATTGATCGCATCGTCGTCGAGATAGAGATCGGTAGTCGCCGGCCAATCGGGGGTGTTAGCGATAAATGTCGCTGCTTCTAGATCGGCGAGGTTGGTATCGGCTTTGCCAATGCCTTCGGCCAAGCGTTGCACTACGCGTTGCACTTGTTCGATGCGTGTGATGTGGAGGTCTTCGCTGCTCAACCGATAGCGTTCACCGTTGGCTTGCCAATATGCAACGCCTTCGACAAATGCCACGCGTTTGTTCCAACAGGTTGAAAATTCGTCGTGGCGTCGTGCGAAGGCTTGCTCTTCGTTGTTGTGATCAACGAAACTCAACGATTGCACTTTGCCAAAGCTGGTTTGCACCGTGAGGTTCAGGTCAGGAATCCCGGCGTCGAGAGTCAACAGGCCTTGGCTTGCTGCATCATCGAAGGAGTTTTCAGGATCGATACGTTGGGCCGCAGCTAGCGCAGCTTGTTGGCTTTGGCCGATAGTAAAGAACTTGCCGTTGCCCAGATGCGTCGGCGTTCGACCGACGACATCACAGTTGGCAGTGCTATATTTGCCGGTGCCAATTGTGCCCAAGCCGCCGGTGTCGCCTAAAATTTCGATAGGGCGAATGTCGAAGTGCCACTGGTTGTCATAGCTGCGGTGCGTTGCGACGATGCGCATCGCTTCGGTGGTGTAGCGCAATGACAACCCAGCTTCGACGCTGCGTTCAAGCACGCCAACGTGCCAGTTGTAATCTGCTTGTTTGATTACCGTGGCCGCGACGTCGACGTCGCTAGAGGTCTGCACGCCGCCGGTCATTGCGACGATGCGGGTGACCTTGCCGTCGCGGTCGCAGTAGAAACCTAGTTCGGCGGTGTAGTCGGCGCTGATGGTGAGCGAGAAGGGCACCAGAAAGGTTGATTCATTGAGTTCATCAAATCGCTGCCACTTGATCGATGCGTCGCCGGTGACAAAAATTTCAGCGCCGTACTCGGTCAACAATTCTTCGCTGCTGTGACCCATCATGCGAAATGCCCGCGACAATTCGACGCTGATCAAATTATGCGGCGAAATCGTCCGCATGGCGGATGCAGCTTCGGGCGCAGGCTCAACGTTTTCAAAATCTGGAGCGGTAATGCCCTGTTCAGCGTGGCCGGCTGAACTTGGCGTTGGCTTGGTTACGCCGTAACGCTTGTACATTGTGAGGCCGCCAATCACGACTGCAAACGCGCCCACACCCGCGATCAAAGGATTGGTAGTTCCCGAAGACGATGCCATGGCGAGACGCTAGCATGTAGACGTCATACGCGGCGACAAATAGTACGCCGCCGCAGCGGCTATTTCGCAACTCGGGTGCGAGTCATCGCAACATACGCTGGGGCTTCGTCACCGACGATGAAGCGTCGGCCCAAGCGGGCTGCGACAGCCGCCGTGGTGCCTGAGCCACTAAACGGATCGACGACGACTTGGCCCTTTTCGCTGGAGGCTAGGATCAACCGCTCGATCAACGCTTCGGGCTTTTGCGTCGGGTGCATCAGTTTTTCGCTGGTACCGTTGCACAACACCGGTACTTCAATGACATCGCGTGGTTTTGCACCTAGGGGGTGTGGTTGCCAGGTGTCGCGTCGGCCGCTGGCGGCGTATTGCGATGATACGGCTTGAATGCGCTCAGGATATTTAGTGGTGTGGCCATTGTACGGAATCCGGACATCATCGACGGCGATGCGCACTTGTTTGGTAGCCCGCAAATGTAAGATCGATTCATGTGAACGGCCCCAGTCGCGGCCGAGATTGGCTTTGTTTTTGTAATACCAGATCAGCCATTTACAGCCGGCAAAGCGCCGTGCACTTTTGGCTTTGACGTCGGCGAGAATTTCAGAAAACCCGCAAACATAGGCCGAACCATGTGGTGCAAGCACGCGCGCAACTTCGGCCAGCCAAAGATCGCACCACGCGGTATACGCTTCGATCGACTCGAAGGTATCCCATTCGGCTTTGGCGATGCCATAGGGTGGGTCGGTCACAACAAGATCAACGCTGCCGGTTGGCAGTGCTGCGAGTAGTTGCATGGCATCGGCCAGCCAAATTTCACCGCGTAAATCGCCTTGCGCAAGATACGGAGCTTGGGCACCTTTGGTGTTGTCGGCGCGGCGCTTCGCTGCGGCACGTAAATCTAACGGCACTTCCGGTTCGTGCGCGATGCGCGGAGGACGTTTAGGCACAGCAGCTACATGCTACGGCGCTGGTGGGTGCATGTACCAGTTACTACGGCCGATAAAACTGTTTAAGCGAAGCCCAAAGTTCAAGTGGGTCAAAGCCCAGCAGCCCAAACGGATGTGCGCCCGATTCTTTCATCGCGGTTTGTGCCCGTGTTGCGAACGCATTGGCTCGTTCACGAGCGGCTGTTGGCAAAAAGCTGGCTAACGCGCGCGCGCCACGACCTGCCACGGCGGCAACCGATGCGCCTCCAAGCAATCCGATCAACCAGGTTGGTGCGGGGTCGATAATAATCGACTTATTGTTGAGTTCGCGGCCAAGTTGATCGGCTGGTCCAAGCAGCACGCGCATCCAAGCTTCGCGGGTTAAAAACAACCCGACGCTCGGCTTGGCAATACGTTCTTCGACGGCAGATAACACGCGCTTGTAGCCGGTTTGCCAGTCGCGTGCGAGCGCCGTTTCAATCACTAGATCGCTAATTGCGCGATGCGTGGTTGCCTGCGTAACATTGCCAGCTTCTTTGGTAACGATGATCGATGCATGGACGCGCGAGCGATCGTTCTCGATAATATATGCGAGCATCGCGCTGTTATTGGGCAATAATAAATCGAACGTGCGCTGCATGGGTTCGTAGCCCGGCGTTGGCAGTAGCTCAAGCAGTTGTGGCGAGGTCCAGATGCCGTGGCCAACGTGCGGTTTGAGATGGCGCAGTGCTAACAGGCCTTGTTCGGCAAAGTCTTGCCGCAACGAAAGTTGGCTTTCGATTTCACGGCTCAGCGTGGCGATGAGCTGCGCGTCGATGACGACAACGGCATGCACGCCGAGCTCGCGGGCCCAGGTTTGTAAGCCGTGCGGCGTTAATGCTGGCAGCGTGGGTGCGACGATCTCGCTCGATTCGCGACCATTGCGAATGACTACTTGCTGTAGCACCGACGGATTGCCAGCGACAACGGCTAACGCCCATTGTGGATTTTTCATGACTCGTGGTGGCACCATCAGATGCCACCAGTTTTTCCAATGACGCTCGTCGATGTTGGTGAGCGTTAGGTCAGCGGAGATCACCAATGTAGGCTACCGCGGCTCAGTCGAGACGACAAGCACCGCAGCCCTTGCAAGTCATGGCCGGGCAGCGCAGCATACGGCCATGAATAAAATCCAGATAGCATTGATTGCAACGGCTTTACTTAGCAGTGGCACTGCGCTCGCCGGTGGCGGCGAAGGTCTTGGGGTCGGCGGCGATATCCAACTCAATGGCTTGGCCGGACCGTCGATCAACTATGACACCGGTACATTTCACGCTGGTGGTTTGCTCGCGTTTGCCGATCAGCCTGGCGACAACAACACCACGGTTGGGCTCGGTGGCCGGTTTTTCTGGCATGTTCACAGCACGGCATCGTCGGACTTTTCGATCGGTGGGCAAATTGGCCTGATTCATGGTCCAGACAATGTGCCATTGACTGATGACAACATTGATTTACTTTACTTCGAGCCAGCGATGCAGATTCGTGCGTTCCTCGCGCCAAACGTCGCGTTGAGTTTCACCAGTGGGATTTCAATTGGCTTGGCAGATGCAGATGGCATTGAGCTGACAACACAAGTGACAGCGACTACTGGCCTACACTACTACTTTTTTTAGGGTCCCGACGACGATCCGCCGTGGCTGGCGGCGTTGTCGCTTGCCGGGGCCCCGACGACGATCCGCGGCGGCTGGCGGCGTTGTCGCTTGCGCTTCCGGTCCTCACGCACAGGCAGTGCGCTGCGGTCCGGTTCGGTTCGCACTCCGCCTTCCTAGCCTTGTGCCTCGTCGCCGGGCTGCCTACGCAGATGGCCGACGACGATTCCGCAGAATAGTTGTTGTGAAGTTGGACGCGTATTTGGCACGCGGGCTACGGACGTCGGACTACGAAACTGTTCAGGGCCACGTTATGGTTCGCGGTTGGCTGCAAACAGCTCGCGTAATTTTGCGGTACCGTGTGCCAACGCTGTGAAAAATGTTTGCATCGGATTCCAGTCGCGAACCGAGGCTGGTTCGATTGCGGCGCTGGCAAGGTCAGCCGGTGGTGCCGCTGCGACATCGAGGGGAAATACGATCGATACGACGCCACCGCCGACGTCGACGGTGTAGTGCGGCGCAATGCTAGCGATCAGATCTTTCATCGTATTGTTGGCAGCGAGCACTTCACAACGAACATGGGTAATGCCGCGCTCGCGCCCAGCGGCAACGAGGCGATGAAACAGCAGCGAGCCTAGGCCTTGACCTTGAATTTCATCGCGGACGGCGATTGCTGCTTCGGCGTAGCCGGGTTCGTCTTTGATCGCTATGAGGCGCGCAATCCCGAGCCCGCGCGGTTCTTGGTCGGACGAAACCGGAATAGAAACTGCGCCGATGGCGATATGGGTCAAGTGATCTACTTCGGTCAGGTACCGCAATTCACTAGTTGATAACGAGGTCTTGGGTACCAAGAAACGCAAGTAGCGCGAGGTCGATGATAATTCGTGGAAACCGCGCAATAGCAGCTCTTTGTCGTCGGGACGAATTAAGCGCAACTCGGCGCGGGCACCGTTGCGCAACGTGACGCGCTCATTGTAACCGGGTGAAAAGCGCATGCTCACGATGCTGAGCATATCGCGGAAACCTAGTCACCGACAGACGGATAACCATACGCAATGCTACGCTCGCGCCATGGTTAGCAATCACCGCGCGGCCGGCGCACGTTCGTGGCCTTGGATCATCGCAGCGACATGGAGCATGGTTGTGGCCTGCAAGCCGTCGGCGTCAACCATCCGGATGCTACCAGTCGCGGCGGCGTTTGATACAACGATCTTTGCTGCTGCACTTTATCAAGGCCCGGTGCCACCAGCGGTGTTGGCTGATCTGCCGTGGGTGCAGCCGGTGGCCGGCCCGGTGGACGCCGTCACCTTACGTCGTCACGTTGATCAAGTCGCGTCGCTATTTCTTGCGCTGCAACTCCAAGTGAACGCTGGCCGCTTCAATGCGCCAGCCATCGAAGAAATCTTGAAACTGCTACCTGTTGTGGCCGCTGCGGAACTTCAGATGAGCCAAGGCAGTTGCAACGACGAGTGTCTGCAAGCGATGCATGGCTTTTATCTGGTCGTGGATCAGCAGTACTTGAGTCAAGGGCCGTTCATTTCGGTGTTGCAGACCCTGTTGGGCATTACAGCAGGCCAAGCCGGTGCGCAAACGCTGGCGGTGTTTCAAGATCTTGGCGCTGCGATCCGCCGCGCCGGGCCACGCCATTTGTATGTTGTGGCGCAGCTTCTCAAGCAACCGCAACTGCCCGAGCGCCGCCGGGCACTGTTGCGTGGTGTCATTCGCCCGCTGCGCGATAACCAACGGTTTGATTTGGCGTCGGCGGCGGTCAATGAAGTTGTTCACGGCATCGACGCGGCGAACCTATCGCTCGCCGACACGGCGTTGGTCGGCGCAACCTGCTACGCCGCGAAACAAGCAGCGTGCGGCGACCGGGCGTTAGCCCAACTCACAACCAAGGTGAATCCGACCTGGGATCAGCTCGATGCCAACGCTGAACGCAACATGTTGCGCGAATACAAAGCAGCCTTGCACGTAGTGGTGACAACGCCAAATCCAAGCACTCCCGATGCAATGTTAGCTGTCGCGAAAGCCGAAGAGGAGCTTGGGTATTTCGACGCTGCGCGTGCCCGGCTAGCCCAAGCAGGGCAAAATTTTCCAAGCCAAGCACGGGTGTGGAGTCGGTTGGCGCAACTTGATGCGAGTCATGGCGATGATAGCCCAGCGC
>JAYWHS010000624.1:0-3168 GCA_043777635.1 Kofleriaceae bacterium
CGCCGTGATCTTATTACGCCAGCCGGTCGGCGTGCGCCACGATGCGTGTCCCACCCTCGGCGAAGTCGTGCGCTGGATTGCCGATACCGGCGGCTACACGGGTAAATCTTCCGGCGGACCGCCCGGCGTCCGCATTATCGCGCGCGCCATGATTCGGGTCGAGGCCGTCGCTGCCGCGCTCGCCGCCATGCGCGACCCAAGCGGGACTTGTGGCTAATGCTCAGCCCGGAACGTCCCTTGTACAATCAACGAATGCCGGCGACTTGTCGGCGGCAGAAGGGACGGGAACGTCTCTTTTTTAGTCATTTCAGCCATTTAAGGCCATTTGGGCGGCTTGGCCCAAGGAATGTCCCTTATAGAGAATCGAGTCCTTGTATGCGCCGGTGTGAGCGCATAGATTCCCGGCATCTATGGGGATAGCAGACTTTTTCCGCCCTAAATACCGCCACAGCGATGTTCGTGTACGCACCGAGGCCGTTCGCGCGCTCTCGACCGACGACGCTGCGATTTTAGAAAATATTGCCAAAAACGATCGCGATGCATCCGTGCGTCGCATTGCGATCGAGAAAATCAGTGTCGCTGATCTGCTTGCAGATATCGCTACCTCGGATCACGAGCGCGCGGTAGCTGACTTTGCTAGTGAGCGTGCCGCTGCGTTGTGGACCACCGCTGCATGCGGTGCCGACAACGACGCAGCAGGGGTAGCCCTGACCGGGTTATTGCGCCTGGGCGATCATCGCGCCATCGCTGACGTGGTGGCTCGGGCTCAAGTAGCAACGATTCGTCGTCGCGCTCTGACCGAGATTCGCGATCCTCGCGCCTTGGCCGAGCTGGCCAAACGCGATGTACCCAACGAAGTTCGGCTCGAAGCGGTGTCGCGCATTGACGATACCGAAGTGTTGCGCGCGTTAGCCACCGACACCAATTCGAAAGAAGTTGGCTTGGCCGCGATCGAAAAAATCGACGACGCCACCGTGCTCGACTTGATCGCTAACAAAGCCAAAAATAAAGCCGTGCGGCAACGCGCTCGCAAAATCGCCAGCGAAATGGTCGCTGCTGAAAAAGCCAGCACCAGCGGCCCAGTGGTGGCAACGGTACCGGATTCAACCAAGCGTCGCCGAGCTGAAAAAGCCCAGCTGTTGCGCCAAGCCGAGGCCCTCGCCGAGAGTTTTGATTTCGCCAAATCGGGCGCACAACTCGAAGCGATCACTGCATCGTACAATGAACTTGGCGCTTTCGCCGACGATGGCACCGACGACAAATTTGCGACGTTGGTTGCCAAATTCGGCAAACGCAAAGCTGCTGTCGACGCTAAAAATTCGCAATCGCGACAATCGCGTGACGGTGATCAAGAGCGCCGCGAAGCCCGCGCCAAAGCCGAACAAGCCCGGGCCGAAGCCGCGGCCCAAGAAGCCGCTGCCGCTGAAGTGGTGGCTCCGGTCGTTGTCGATCCAGCCGAACTAGCTAAACGTGAAGCGCGCCGGGCCGAAGCCGAAGCGCAACGCGAGCAACGCGAGATTCGCCACGCCGCGGAGCAAAGTCGGCGCGCAGCCTTTGAAGCCGAGCGCGAATCCAAACAAAAAGCCAAACGCGAACGTGAAAAAGAAGCGTTGGCCACCTTGGCGACGCTGGTGGGGCACATGGAAGATGCCCTCGCCGGCAAAAAGATCGACGCTGCCAAAGCTGAAAGCGCAGTCGCCGAGCCAGCCACCGGCGATAGCACCGAGGGTGTTGACCCAACGGTGAAGCGCCGCCGCAGCAAAGCGCCAGCCGCCGAACGGTTGTTAGAGCAGGCCGCCAAAGCCTACGCTGATGCATCGCGATCACCTGATACCGAGCGCGTTGCAGTTGAAGCGCGTTACCACGATGTCCGCGCCAAGTTGGTACTGCAAGTTGCCGACAAGCGTGAAGCTGAAGATTGGGCGCGCTGGGCCAATGTGCCGCAAGCTGAATCGCTCATTAACGTTGCCAAGGAAATGGCCGAAATTGAAGTTGGCATGCCGGGTTCGCCTAATGCCGGCGAACTCGGTAGTTTGCTCAAAGAGCTGCAACAGTCGTGGAAAGAAGTCGGCCCACTGCCGCAAAAGAAATCCAAAGAACTGTGGGATACGTTTAAGACCGCATGTGATCAAGTCTTCGACAAGGTCCGTGGCCAACGCGCCGTTGCCGCTGAAAAATTTGGCGACATCGCAGCCGCCAAACAAAAGCTGATCGACGAAGCCGAAGCGCTATCGGAATCTTCCGATTGGCAAGCCACTGGCGAGCGCCTCAAACAATTGCAAACCGAATGGAAAGCATCGGGCAATTTGCCACGCGCGCAAAGCGACGAGCTGTGGAACAAGTTCCGCGCCGCATGTGACAAATTTTTCGAGCGCCGCAAACCGGTGCTCGATGCACGCGACAACGAAGAAAAAGTCAATCTGCAGCAAAAGCTTGCGCTCATTGAGCAAGTGCAACGCTTGGTCGCCAAAGCACCAGGCGAAGGCGGCTGGGGCAAAGCCATTGGCCAAGTCAAAGACGCGCAAGCTGCATGGAAAGAAATTGGCTACGTACCGCGCCGCGATGCCGACCGGGTGTGGGCCGATTTTCGCGCTGCCTGTGACGCCTTGTTCGCCAAACGCGATCAAGCGCGTGATGCCGAAGCCAATGCTGACCGTGCCGAAATCGACGCTGCCAAAGCTGAAATTGCAGCCTTGATGACCGCCGATGCAACCGACGTTGTGCCACGCGCCCTTGTGGTGCGGACCAAAGCCGCTGAGTTGATCGACGGTTCCGGCAGTACGCCTGGTGGCGCTGAGCTGCAGGGCTTGCTCGAAAAATTCGATCGCCATGTGATGGCGACCGGTGGCGAGGCTCTGCGCGGCACCGCGCTCGATGTTACTAAAATGAAACATCGTCGCGCTCATCTGCTGGCGCAGGCTAAGGACTTACTGCCGAAGGCTGACGCTGCAGCTCCAGTGGCCGCTTCGGCTGATGACGTCGCTGCGCAACTCGCCGCTGCCATGAAGAAGAACGCCTTCGGTTCGCTGCGCTTTTCCGGCCGCGATCCGGTGGAGTTCGTTGAAGAGCTGCGCGTGAGTTACGCCATCGTTGGGCCGCTGGTCGACGACGAAGATCGCGCGGCGGCCAAAGAGTTCGAAGCCGTCTGTGGGCAAATTGCTCCGCTGC
>JAYWHS010000625.1:0-3168 GCA_043777635.1 Kofleriaceae bacterium
GTTTGTGGATCGCACCTTCAACTTGTCGCCGAAGGTGAGCGGTGCGCTGCTCGATTTCTTCCTTGAACGCGCTCACCTCGGGTTGTTTGCGCACTTTGAGATGGTGCCCGATCGTTTTCCTGAAGCGCTGCGCGAACGCTTGGCGCGCTTTGCACCGGGCGCGGTGCAACTCGAAGTTGGCATTCAAACGTTTGATCCTGAAACGGCCGGGCGCATTTCTCGTCGGCAAAATATCGACGCTACGCTGACCAATTTGTCATGGTTACACAATCATACCGGCGCGCACGTACACGCTGACTTGATCGTTGGCTTGCCCGGCGAAGACATCGCTACGTTTGCGCTCGGCTTTGATCGCTTGGCGTTGGCCGGCCCCCACGAAATTCAAGTTGGCATTCTCAAGCGCCTGCGCGGCACGCCGATTATTCGGCACGATGCCGAGTTCGATGTGGTGTGGAGCAACGATCCACCGTACGAGATTTTGCAAAACAAGATGATCAGTTTTGCCGAGTTGCAGCGCATGAAACGCTTCGCCCGAGCCTGGGATTTGGTGGCCAATCGCGGCAACTTCACCAGCACCACGCCGTTATTATGGACCGATCGCGACGGCAACATCGGTTCGCCGTTCGCGGGCTTTGCGGCCTTCGCTGAATGGCTGGCAAGCAAAACCTCGCTCGCTGCGATTTCATTACCGCGCCTCACCGAGTTGGTGCGGCAGTACCTGGTCGAGCAGCGCGGCTACACAGCGGATCAAGCCGGCATCGCTATGGCTCCAGATTTTGCTCACTCCGGCGCATCGGTACCCAAATCGTTGCAGCCTTTTGTCATCGAATTGCAGCGGCAGCGGCGCGACGCGCATCTCAACACAACCAGCGCCGCTGGCCCCGTAACGAGCCCGGCCGCAGCAAACCTTGCGGTAACGTCGCCTGACGCCGCCACCAACATACCGGCCGAGCAAGCCCGCCCAGCGCGTCAAGCCAAACATCATCGCGCCGAGTAACCACGCCGGTCCTTGGTACAAGCTGGCGTCCTCTGCTAGAGTCCCGGCCCTATGACCGAGGTCGCAAATATCACGATCACCCTCCCCGATGGCGCTAGCAAATCGGTAGCTGCCGGCACTACGGTGGCCGATTTCGTGCGCACCCAGATTGGCCCCGGTTTGGCCAAAGCCGCGTTGTTCGCGGCCTTTGACGGCGCGCCGATCGATCTGTCCCGCACACTTGATCGCGACGGCAAACTCGCCATCTTCACCAGCAAAAATTCTGAAGGCCTCGATCTGGTTCGCCACGACGCAGCGCACATTGTGGCGTCGGTGGTGCAGCGGTTATTCCCTGGCACCCAAGTCACCATCGGCCCAACCACCGACGAAGGCTTCTATTACGATTTCGCGCGCGATCAGCCGTTTACCCCGGATGATTTGGTTGTCATTGAAAAAGCCGCCAACGCCGAAATCAAAGCTGACCATCCGTTTATTCGCCAAGAAGTTTCGCGCGAACAAGCGTTAGAAATTTTCGGCAAACTCGGCGAAAAATTCAAACTCGAAATTATCGAGGATATTTTTGCCAAAGGCGCACAAACCCTGACGCTGTATTCACACGGCGGCTGGACCGACTTTTGCCTTGGACCACACGCTCCCTCGACCGGCCGGGCCGGTGTCATCAAATTACTTTCCGTCGCTGGCGCATACTGGCGCGGCGATCATCGCAATGCGCAACTTCAGCGCATTTACGGCACGGCGTTTTTTACCCAAAAAGACCTCGACGCTTGGACTCATCAACAAGAAGAAGCGCGCAAACGCGACCATCGTAAGCTCGGCAAAGAGCTCGATCTGTTCGCGTTTCATCCGGCTGCGCCAGGCGCAGTTTTTTGGACGTCCAAAGGCACCGCTATCTACACTCAGTTGCAAAACGCGATGCGCCGCCTGTGTTTGAACAACGGCTACGAAGAGATCAAAACTCCGTTGTTGTTCAACAAAATGTTGTGGGAAAAAAGCGGACACTGGGGCAAGTACCGCGAAAACATGTTCCTCATCCTCGACCCAGAAGCTGACCCAGCGCTGCCCGAAGATGAGCGGGCCAGCTTTTCGCTCAAGCCGATGAACTGCCCATCGCACCACCTGTTTTACCAAATGAAACGCCGCAGCTATCGCGAGCTGCCGTTGCGCTACCACACCCAAGATGTGCTGCATCGCAACGAAGCCACTGGCGTGCTGTCGGGGCTAACCCGCGTGCGGCAATTTTGCCAAGACGATGCCCACATTTACTTGATGGAATCGCAAATCACCGACGAAGTGTTGCGCCTCACCAAGATGATCGCCCAAGTCTACCAAGCCTTTGGGTTGACCTTCACCGCCAAGTTTGCAACCCGGCCGTTAACTAAAATCGGCGACGATGCACTGTGGGACAAATCCGAAGCCGCGCTGCAAGCTGCGCTCGACCAAACCGGCCTAGCCTACGAGCTCAAGCCTGGCGACGGTGCGTTCTATGGCCCGAAGATTGACTTCGATGTTGCTGACAGCATCGGCCGCAAATGGCAACTCGGCACCATCCAGCTCGACTACGTTGCACCTGAGCGCTTTGAGCTTGGCTACATCGGCTCGGACAACGTCGAGCATCGCCCGGTCGTGATCCATCGCGCCATTTACGGCTCGTTCGAACGCTTCATTGGCATTCTCATCGAGCACTTCGCCGGCGATTTCCCGGTGTGGTTGGCACCTGAGCAAGTGCGCATCGTGCCAGTCGCCACCGCCTATCTTGAATTTGCCGAAGATATCGCCCAACAAATGCGCAGCGCTGGCCTGCGTGTCGACATCGACCGTTCGCACGGCACCTTGGGCGCCATGATCCGCGACGCTCAACTGGCCAAAACGCCGTACACCATCGTCGTCGGCGAAAAAGAAGTCGCAGCCAAATCGGTATCACCACGCAAACGTGGCACTGGCAAAGAAGCCGACCTCGGCATCATGACGCTGGAAGCCTTCATGACCCTCATCGGCAAAGAAGCCGAACTGCCGTACTAGGTTACCGCGTGCACCGTCCGGTTGCCGGACTCAAGCGCACGAGCACGCGGAAGCGCACGAGAATCGAACTCGCCGAGCCGCTGATCACTCAGAGCTCCATCGGTTTTGAAGACCGAGATAGAACCGAGGCAAATAAGCATGCATCTCGACGA
>JAYWHS010000626.1:0-3163 GCA_043777635.1 Kofleriaceae bacterium
AAAGTCCGAAAGTCCGAAAGTCCGAAAGTCCGAAAGTCCGAAAGTCCGAAAGTCCGAAAGTCCGAAAGTCCGAAAGTCCGAAAGTCCGAAAGTCTGCCTTGTCCGCAGGTCCAAAAGTCCGCAAACCGGACAACGTGCGTCGATGCTGTCAGCGGATTGATGATCTGGTGATACTGCAGGTTGGGTGTCTCAGCTACGTTTGCTCAAAGGGTAGTTCCGATATTCGTTCCTTACGTAGGTCACTGCCCTCGGTGCCGCGCTTCGTGTACGCCCTCTTGCCGTTTGCTTCGAGGTAACAGGCACCTGCGTTTCTGCAACACCACTGGCAGCACCAACAGCAATTTACTTTGGGCTATGTGATGCTATTCAATGTGCTACATTAGTATCACTTATGAGAATCGAACTGGTCACCAAGCTCAAGCGACAGGCGACCGAACTGCTAGCCGATGTCGCGCGCGACAGAGAGCCCATTTTGATCACCGAACACGGTCGTCCAAGCGCCTACCTTGTCGACATCGGCAGCTATGAGGACCTCCTGACTCGGATGAAACTACTTGAAGGAATTGCTCGTGGCGAAAGAGCCATTGATGAGGGCCGAGTTGCATCGGCGGCCCAAGCCAAACGACGGATGAAGCGATGGTTGAAGTAGTATGGTCACAACCCGCGCTCGCCGATCTTGACGCGGTGGCCGACTATATTGCGTTGGACAATCCGACTGCGGCGAAACAACTTGTGCGCGACATTTTTGAGAGGATCGATAAACTTGTAAAGCACCCTCGGCTCGGTCCCAAGCTTCCCGAACTGCCGGGATCTGGATACCGCCAACTCATCGTGCCGCCGTGTCGAATTGTGTACCGTCAACTCAAATCGAAAATATACATCGTCTGTCTATTTCGTAGCGAACGGCGATTCGACACCAAACTGGTAACCAGAGCGCATCCAATCTAGGCGTTGGTTCGATTGATGACTTCGAGCGCCTGCAAAGCGTTGATCTAAAGCGGCGTTTCCATTGCCCTGCGGATCCGTTACGTCCAACTCGGTGAACCGAAAATTGTTGGAGGTTGTTGATACACACCAATTGTACTCGTCGCTCGGGTCGAGTCATCGGTCCGAAAGTCTGCCAGTCCGAAAGTCCGAAAGTCCGAAAACCGGACCACAGCCTGCTCGCAACCTAGCGTCGCCACCAACAAAAAAAGAACGCTGCACCGTCACCGGCGAGCGCCCCTTGCTTCGAAGCTGCGAATTGCAGCCTATCAGATTATCCTGACTACTTGGCTTCGAGGGCTTTGAGACCCTTATCGAGCACTGCTTGTTTATAGTACTCAGCCGCTGGTGTGCCTTTACCCACGGCGTCTTCAGCCTTTTTCAATTCTTCGTCGATAAGCGCCGTGAAGTTTTCAATCGGTTGCGCGCCTGACAAGAAGCGACCATTGATGAAGAATGCTGGCGTAGCGCCAACGCCGAGGCGCTGCATGTCGCCCATACCTTTTTGCAGCGCAGCTTGGCATTCGCCCTTCATGTCGGCTTTGAATTTTTCGACATTGAGTTGCAGTTCGGTTGCCAACGCGACCACAGCTGGGCAACCCGCCGGCGAGTCCCAACATTTTTGCGGTTGACCGCCGGCTTCGGCGGTTGCGTCTTTGTCAAAATTGCGGGTTTTGTAAACTTTTTCCCACATGGCGTTGTCCATTTGCAGGAACTTGCCTTGCTTGTTGGCAGCGCAGACCGCCAACGAAGGTGCCGTTGCCACTGCTGGATGCACAACGAATTGTTTGTATACGTAGCGAATCTTGTCGCCGTATTTTTTCTTAAGTTCATCCATCGTTGGGCGAACTTTTTCACAGAATGGACAAGCGTATTCGTACGCCTTCACGATCGTCACTAGTGCGGTCGGCGAGCCGTCAATCGCTTCACCATCAACTGGCACCGCATAGGTCTTGGCCCGATCTGGCTCTGGACGTGGCGCGCGTTGTTGGCCACCTCCAGCGGCACCGCCACCGCCGCCAACACCGCTCTTCAAAAGCTTGTCGACTTTTTCGTTCAGCTTATCGATTTTGTCTTCAAGGTTTTTGCCGTCTTGTTTGCAACCAGCTACCGACAGCGCGGCGGTCGCGGCGAGAATTGCGATGAGTTGGTTGGCTTTGAGCGATGATTTCAGTGACATATTCAGTGACATATTATTGAGCTCCTTCGACGCAGGCTTGTGGACCTAATTCCAACGATGACGACGGTGTACCGCCACCGGGCTGACAATTGCAACACATCGACGCGAGCAGCTGTACCGCTCGATCGTCTAGGTCACTAGCGATCGCTAGTGGGGCGATTTCCCGTGCCTGCTCGAAACCACAGACTTCATCACGCGACAGCGAACCATCAGCGTTGAGATCAGCTTCAGGATGGCTCGCCAACAACGACTCGGCCAACTCGGCCGAATAGCTACAAGGTCGCTCATTCGTTTGCGCTCGGGCACGGACCGAGAATGCCGCAAGCGTTAGCCAGCCGCCCAGCAAAGCTAGGCCTCCGGCATCTATGCGAGTTTTTCGCGGTAGTGCCAAGCCGGCAATTCGGCTATGCAATTGGCCATTACCGGCCATTGCCATGACCCCACGGGATCGACGCGCCACGGCGACATCGACCAGCATGGCACCATACGCCGACGGTGCGATGTTGAGCACGGCGACTGCAATTGCATCACAGGCCGCTTCGCGTGCAGCATCCAAACGTCGCGATGCCAGGTGGGCAATTGGAAAAAACCAAAGCACATCAACGATGAACAATTGCACTGCACGCCAACCGAGGTCACGGCGCTGTACATGAGCAAATTCGTGAGCTAAGGCCGCGCGTAAATGCGCTGGGCGATCAATAAAGCTCAACGGCACAACCACAATGGGACGACGCGCGCCAATGCAAAACGGCGTGGTAGCGGTAGCTGCCATTCGGACATCGGGCGTCGGCCGACCACGGACAATCTCGCGAGCTAACGCACTAGCGACCTGACGCGTTGCTGCATCGGCGACCGGCAGCGTCGCAGCGCGTTGCAACGTGGCATGTCCGGCGCGCATGCGACGAATCAGCCGCCACAACATCATGGCCAGCCACAAGCCTAGCGCGAGGGGTACCGCGAGGTGCCACCACAACAGATGTGGCACTGCATGAACGGCAT
>JAYWHS010000627.1:0-3160 GCA_043777635.1 Kofleriaceae bacterium
GTTGGCGCGCACATGCACCAGGAACCGGCATCCAAGTCAAACCTGACGGCCCATCCGGTCATGCTACTGGACAACTCAACATCAATCGTTTGCGCTTGCTGTTTGGGCATAGTTCCTGTTGCGGCACGTCTACGTGTTGATCGTTTGCACTACAATTTGAGCCGACCAGAAAGCATAAGACTTCCAAACACAGAAAACCACGGGGCGGAAGGTAAACAGTTCGGCGGGCTCGGCGGTCATGGTTGCTCTGCTGCGAATCAGTCAATTGTTGGAGCGACAAAGAGTGACGAAATCGAGAATGACTGAGATCAGGCCAAAGCGCGGCTAGGCTCGACGAAACAGTATGGCCAAAAGTTCTGTCGCCTGCATAAGAACATATCAGTTTGTGGCGGCGCCGGGCTTTTGCGCGTGGTGGTGGCTCGGTTGGCTCGTTGATGGCGCGCAGGAAATTATCGAGGGCATCAGGGGTTTGCGCACGCGACAAGACGCCGATGAGTTTGCGGTCGGCCTCGGCGCCGCAGGGGCAACGCAAGACGTCTATGACGAAGACGCGGCGCAGCAGTTACTCCCAGTCGGGTTCGATATGAAAAATTACTCCCAGCCGGGTTCGAATCACCTCATCTAATCAGATGGCGCACCTTCATCGCCGTAGTCGACGCCGCGCAAGTGGGTCGACTGCGCACGCAAGGTCTCTTCGAGCGCGGTGCGATCGCATGGGCAGTACTCAAAGATCGGCGTGGGCAATACTGGCACGCCCCAAGGCGCAGGCTCTTCGCTGCCAGTGTCGGCATAGACAAAAGCCTTGTTGTCTTGCAGTAGATAATTGGCAACGCCAGCTTCGGAATCAAGCGTCACTTCGACTCGGTTGGCCCGGAGAATCGTTTCGACCGCAACGGCCTGTTCGGCCTTTGCTCGCAGCGCCTGGGAAACCGGGCGCGTATGAGGAGCCGTGCCCGCCCAGAGCCGTCGGCGCAACCAGTATGCATGTTGTTGCCGCTTCAACAACAGCGTGCGGCGGACGGCGCCATGCCCTTGCCGAACTTCGCACAAGCGCCCGTCGGTCATGCGAAACATCACGTCGATTGTGGAGTCGTCGCACTGGACCTCGAGCGTGCCTTGGTCGACTTGCGCCCAAATCGATTCGAATTGTTCGTCGACAAACGTTGCCCGCTCGATGAATTCTGGCGGGACCAAAACCGACGAAAGCAACTTGCGATTCGCGCGCAGCTCGCTGAGCGGTTCGAACAACGCCGTACGCGCAAGCAACGCGGCGACGTCATCCATAATGACGAGAATGGGATTGCCGTCGCACACGACAATCAAATCAAACCACGAACCTTGCGCCGCTCGCAGAAAACGGCGGGCCCCGCAGTAAACCTCGCTGTCGTTTGTTACCGCAAGCCAATGATCGCCACGTGACACCAGCCCGTCGAGCGTCGCATGCAGTATGGGCTCCACACGCTTGTCGAAAAACACGCTGCGCCCACAGAGCGAAACGCCTTTTGCCTTGTGCCAATCAATAAGCGCCCGCACTCCACGTTGCAACGCCAGAGAGGTCCGACCGCGAACAGTGAAGCGTGTTTCCCTTGGTGGCCCAAGGTTCGCGTCGGTTTCGTCATCTGTGTGCACCAGGATGTCAGCCCCAAACAACAGGAAATAGGCGTTCTGGGTGTCGTCGCTTTGGTAGTTGCCAATTGAGTTCGACTTCTCGATCATGCCGTCGCCACGCTCGGTCACTGAGCAGTGTCCCCGCGTTGGCAAATAACATGTTTGCGTTGTAGGTCGGCTTTCGACGAACGAAGTTGGCTGCATGTCATTTGAACTCAGCGCAACATAAACATCCCACAAGATATCGCGGTGACGGTACTGATTGGCGAACGTCAAGATGCAGCCCTCACCGTCGAAATGGTCGACGACCTTGCTCAAGCGCTCAGCGCTGGACTGAATTGGCGTTTCACTCATGGGATGCAACATTACAGCGCGCAAAAGAATAGAACACAACAACGCGAGAATCTACCGACGCGGGTGTTCGCAGACCGGTCGCGCCAGCCCTTGCGTGCAACCACGATCGTGATCGGTGGTCCAGCCAATAACTGACGCGGGTACGGTGGGCGGGCAAGCTTGGCCGATGCCAACGAAGAGTCTACTTATGCGATATCTACGAGAACTCCGGCGGCAAAAAAAGCATAAGACTTCCAAACACAGAAAACTACGGAGCGGAAGGTAAACAGTTCGGCGGGCTCGGCGGTCATGGTTGCTCTGCTGCGAATCAGTCAATTGTTGAAGCGACAAAGAGTGACGAAATCGAGAATGACTGAGATCAGGCCAAAGCGCGGCTAGGCTCGACTCATCTTCACGCCAAGCTGTTCGGGCGTCTTTCCGAGAGTGCCATCTGGTGTTCCCTCTTTAACCCGCGTGTGCCCTTGCCCTGCCATTGCAAGGTCGTAGTGAGCCAGACTCCAAGAGTTCGGAATTTCCGCTTCGGGTTCTGCGATTTCCTTACGGCGATCCTGCAACGCTTTTAGATGCGGCTGCGGTTATTGCTGCTAGCCATATGGCATGACATGCAATTTCAACATCCGTGCGCGCTGAAGTAGGTCGACGAGTGTTTCCACTTTTTCTATTGCCTCAAAAACACCACGGGCAGCAGAGGCACCTCGGTATTCGCCAACGTCAACCCTCTTGGTTCGTGCGCGAACTTCAGCCATGCGATCTACCGGTGTGTAGTGATTCTCGCCAACAAATCCCGCGCGCATCACCGCTTCTCGTAGTCCGGAGATGAGTTCAAGCAATTTCGCCAGATCTTCGTCTTTCAGCACGACGCCATGCGCTTCCGAACAGGCATCGTTCATCACCGTATCGATTCGGTCCGCTTTGACGTTTTCGTCTATCAGCCTCCAAAGCTCGCGAGCCAGGTCGAATGCATAGCGGATTTGATCGTAGTCCTCAACTACGGCATCACTTCTGAATTCGCGCTCCCCAACCCAATGGGGTCAATAAAATATATCGTGTCGCTCATGGATGTGGCTCTCTAACTGGAAGCAGTTTTTGGATCAATCTCGCAAGGTCCGCTGCGCTAACCCCCAAGACTTCGGTCGAAACTTTTGCCTAGCGGCCCACATGTTGCGCCTTTCGATGCGCCGCTGCTTGTAAAGTCTAT
>JAYWHS010000628.1:0-3158 GCA_043777635.1 Kofleriaceae bacterium
TGCTGCCGGCCGAAGTCACCGTGGTGCCAGGCAAAGGCAAACTCACCCTCACCGGTAAGCTCGGCGAAGTGATGAAAGAAAGCGCCGAGGCCGCAATCACCTACTTGCGGTCGCGCGCCACCAGTTTTGGCTTGGCGAATGATTTCCAAACCAAAACCGATATTCACGTGCACTTCCCCGAAGGCGCGATTCCGAAAGATGGGCCGAGCGCTGGTATCACCATGGCCACCGCCATTGCCTCGGCGCTGCTGCGTATCCCCGTGCGGCAAAATCTGGCGATGACCGGTGAAGTTACCCTGCGTGGCCGCGTGCTGCCGATCGGTGGACTCAAGGAAAAAATTCTAGCTGCGCATCGCGCCGGTATCACGATTGTGTTGATTCCCGACGACAACAAGAAGGACCTCGCCGACATTCCGGAGGCCGTGACGTCGCAAATGACCATTCACCCGGTCAAACACATGGACGAAGTGCTGCGCTACGCGTTGGCTGCGCCGAACCCAGAAGAGTTCTTGCGCGAACCAACCAACATCGTCGATTGGCGCATCGGCCTGACTGCGACGCCCGATCCGCGCGACGCGCACTAGCGAACCATTGCAGCGCGCTTCCCGTTATATGGCCGCTGCCGAATTATTCAGAAGGGGTTTGCAGAGCAAGCAATACAGCAATGGTGCTTGCGCGACTAAGCGTTTGCCATGCGTTTAAGTCGGCGGCGGATACAGTAAATTTTGTCGGTGCGGGTCGGCCATCCCAACATTCAAGACCTGAGAAATCCTGGAGATACTGCCAGGTACCGTGTGCGAACGCATTTCGTAGGCGTCGTCGTTCATTGCTGCGCAAAAACAGAACTATCTTGGCGGTCGTACTTCCTGGTAGCGCATGACCAACAGGGTCCATCAACGAATCGCGCAGCCAAACGAATGCTACGTACAGTTGAGTCATGACTTGCGCGCGGACAATGAATGGATTGGCTTTTTCCGTATGGGCGAAATCCATCCAGCGCTGGAACGATTGCATTTCCTCAATGTACGTTTCCGGCGAAATCAAAATATTGTTGCGTATGGCATTGCGTGTCTCAGTACTTAGCGATTGCACTTCGTTGAAGATACTCGTCGCTATTGCATCTCGCGCCTCCGCAGGGATGGCATCACAGTCCAAGGTTCCCTGGATTGCGGCGACCTGTTCATCGAGATAAAAGAGATTCAAAGCGGCCACTCAAGAACGCTACCATCATCTAGCAGCTTAAACGCAAGCGAACGAAACGCCTATGCTTTCCCTCATCGGCTGAAGCCCACGCGGGGCTCTGACCACGAACCCCGGACCTCCGCGTTCGAAATAAGCGCAACGCGCGCTGCGCCGCCCGCGCCAGCGCGATGGGTGTCAGCCGCCCGCTCGCACAGCCACCCGCCCGCCCAGGTATCAGCCGCCCGCCAGGTATCAGCCGCCCGCCCAGCAGCAACGAATGGGCTCAGCGTGGATAGTGGCTCGGAGTAAATGGACTGTGAGGCGCCGCAGCGGTGGCAGGTGCCGGTGCGCTCGGTGCCGGTGCAGTTGGTTCGAAGCTAGGTTGGCCGTGCAACGCTTGGTTCACGGTTCCCGCGTATGCGTCGACAACTTGTTGTGAGTTGCGGCCGTAGTCCAAAAAGTCGACCAGGAATTCGCACTTTTTGGCTTGGTGCATAATGGCCCAGACATACCCGTACTGACGACGGTAGCGAATTGCCTGGATCGTAAACTCGAACGGTAGTTGCCGTGTAACGCCAAGGAAACGCGCGATGCGGTAGTGCGTTAAGGTTTTGGCAATTGGGTCAACGACGTACACCGGGCGCCAACACAGACACGCAAAGCCAGCCGGCAAAAACATGCCAATCAAAAATATCATGGCTGGGAGGTCATTACGATGCGACTGCGCGGGTGCGGCCGCGATCGGCAGCGAGAACAAAGCAAATCCGACGCCGACCAACATTGCCGCACCAACACCGGCGATGATGAGTTCTTGCAATATGTTGAGCTTGCGCGCGGGATACGCATAGCCAGCCACCGGCCGCTGCCGCACGCTGAAATAGGCCAGGCCCAACATTGATAGTGCGACCAAGACCCCAATTGCCCACGTAGCTGCCGCGACGGCACTTGGTGGTGTGCGGTGAGCGTAGCCATACTCCAAGCGCCACGTATGCAGCACACCGGGGATGATCTTCACTACGAACAGTGCCGCAAGCACAAGCAGTGTGGCCCGCAGGTAATCGGCAGTTCGATCTTGAAACGATTTGAGAGGCGTCATGCGCAGGCAGAAAAGCAAAACCGATGCCAGCACGAGATGACAACGGGTTGCCGCGAGTGCGGACATTTTACGCCACATCGCAATGATGACATCATCCACGGACCCAGTGCTGGGTTTCGCTAACCCCCACAAGGCAGCGCATCGGAACAAGAAGCGCGGTGCGTGAAAACTAACTTGCGGCACCATGAGTCATTGTATCGCGAGCAAAAAATGACGACCCAAGGGCACCTTGCCCTGAATGCGTCACGAATCTGGGCGACGTTGCCCAGAACAAATCATTTAGCAGTGATCTTGAGATTCTCGACTTTGCCGGTTGGCGCGCCGTCGCCGCCGCATTTGTCCATGCCCGTGAGTTTGTCGGCTGGAATTCTCAGTTTAGAAATTTTGCCGTCAGCGACGTTGCCGCAACTGCGTTCGGCTTTCACCACTGCACCATTGGCGCACGTCACCGAGAAATCAAAACAAACTTCCGCGGCACCTTTGCCTTGGGTTTGATTGAGCTCGCAGTCAACGGCTGGGTCTGCAACCGTCACGCAATTCACCGTGACGTTGACTGCTTCGCCTCCGCCGACTGTCACCTCGGCTTTACATCCCGCCAAAAAACTTGAGAACACAAACCCGGCTACCATTAACTTCATAGGCCGAGCTTATATTCGAACGAAACCAACTACACAAAAACGTTCAGCAAATTCACGTTTCACACCGACAAATCAAAGTGCTTGGTAACTGACGTGGTGTTGGCAATTCTTTGTTGCGCGCAGGTATCACCCACCCGCGCAGGCGGGTATCACCCACCCGCGCAGCAGGTATCACCCACCCGCGCAGCAGGTATCACCCACCCACGCAACAGGTATCACCCACCCGCGCAAGCGGGTATCAC
>JAYWHS010000629.1:0-10944 GCA_043777635.1 Kofleriaceae bacterium
CCGATTTCATCGAGAAAAAGTGTGCCGCCGTGGGCCTGCACAAATACGCCATCGCGATCATGACTTGCCCCGGTGAACGCACCTTTATCGTGGCCAAACAGTTCGGCGGCCAGCAATTCACGCGGTATCGCACCGCAGTTGATCGCAACAAACGGACCATTGCGGCGCTTGCTAGCTTGATGCACCGCTTGCGCCAGGACTTCTTTGCCGGTGCCGGTTTCGCCGAGCAACAACATGCTGCAGTCCGATGGTGCGACCCGCATAGCGCGTTCGAGTGTGCGCAAAAACGCGGGCGACTTGCCTACGATCCGGGTCCGACGATCGTTTGGCTGCGCCACGGCAATAAACGTAACGGTGCCGATTTGCAGTCGGCTACCAACGGTTATTTCCGCAGCCAACACCCGATTACCGTCGACAAAAATCGGACAGCTGGGTTCTTTGCTACGCACAATCAAGATGTTTTGTTGGCGCTCGACGACACACGCGATGCCCGGGATGTTGGGCCCATGGACCGCAAACGAAGCCGTGGCAGCGGAGCCAAAACTCCAACGCCCGTCGCGCTGGCTCAGTTCGAGCGAGGAATCATTGGGACCTAAAAATCCGAAAACTGTCATGGTAATTCGCTCCGTTCGCGCCGCTATCGGCGCAGTACGTATGGATGTTGCGAACTACTATTGCGGCTACCGTGCCGCAGCTAACGTATTGAATTTTCATAACGCCGCGTCCGGATTGTCCGGCCGGCGGCCGGCGGGGTCAGTCGGTCCAGTGTTGGTTGACCACAGCGCGCGCGCAAAAACGTAGCGGGCGAGACCGCCGCAACCAGGTATCACCCGCCCGCCGCAACCAGGTATCACCCGCCCGCGCAACCAGGTATCACCCGCCCGCGCAACCAGGTATCACCGCGCAACCAGGTATCACCCGCCCGCGCAGCCAGGTATCACCCGCCCGCGCAACCAGGTATCACCCGCCCGCGCAACTGGCCACACGGCACGTGTGAAGTAATTATTCAGCCGATAGCGTCATTGAGAACGCTGGGCGGAAAAAGTGGCGCATATCGCCAGCGAGGCCCGTCGAAACTGGACCGCCAAGCAGTGGGTGCGTACTCAGTGGGCGGCAACCTTGGTTGTAAGCTTCGTCCAACGTTACGTCGGCATTGATTGGCAACTGGCTGCACTTCTTGAGTGGCAGCATGGTTGTCGCCGAGGTGAACGTGGTCCAATCCAAACACACGCCGAGGTTGCTGTATTTGCCTTCGGTTACGTTGCCAGCATCGTCAACTTCGAAGAACCAGCCGAAGATGCAGTCCTTTCCGGTGGCGAGGCGATCGCCGCAGGTCGCAGCAACGCCAGCGATTGGGAGGCCACCTTGGTTGGCCGTGTTGCCCATGTACGTGTCCGCTGGATTGCAAAGTGCCGAGCAGATTGATTGCATGGTGCCGGTGCCGCGCGACAACCCTGGAAAAAACCCCGGTGCGCAGCTGTTAATAAAGAAGCCTGCGCCCAAAGCGAAATCGTGGATGCCTTCTTTGGCGCCCGAGTTAGCGCACGTCCAACGCGATTTGGTGCCACCGCCATTGCCCCAAATGCCGTAGCAACCACGGGTTGGATAGCCAGTTGGCAGTCCAGGCACGTTGGTGATGGCAGTGTCGAGGGTGCCTTGGCAGTTTGCATCACCACTGCCGTCCACGGTGTTGCGTAAGGGGTCGCAGGTCACGTCGCACACACCAGCCGCAACAGCTTCGCCTTGGTTGCTGAAAGCGTTGTTGTAAGTTGCGCATGCGAAGTTGGGATTACACACTGGTGAATCGCCGTTGGGATCGCATACCCGCTTACAAACGCCGCTGTTGCAGTACAAGCCTTTGGCGCAGTTGTCAGATCCGAGCGCCATCTCACCGCCAGCCCCGACCATGCATGCCGCTCCGAGTGCTTGTGGGCCAACGAGCGCACAGCCGAGGTGACCGGTTGCAGCGGTACCCATCCACAGATCTATGAGCCAGGTGCATTTTTCGTCGGCTCGGCAACCGAGGTCAGCTAAGACGTTGGAACAAGTGTTGAAGGTCCTGGCATCGATGCTTGCGTCAGCGCCAGCATCGACGCCAGCATTCACGCTGGCATCCACCGGGCTGTCAACGACAATCGTTGCTCCATCGACAGTTGATTTGCCGCCGCCACACGCTGCAATAAGCCCAAAGAGCGCACCAAGTAACAGGTTCTTCATATCCGAAATCCTCACGCTAAGCCCATCGCGCTGTTTTTTGTTGGCGACCACGAGAACACATCGTGGGCGCAGACAAAGGACAACGTTCCGGCAATAACCGGCACGAATCAATGTAGACGCAAAAAAGCCCGCCGAGGCGGGCTAACGTGCGGCACTGCAAAGGTGCCGTGACTAATCCGCCGTGCTTATTCAGCCGAAAGCGTCATTGGGAACGCTGGGCCAAAGAAGTGCCGCATGTCAGCTCGCAGGCCAGAAGCAACTGGACCGCCAAGCAATGGGTGAGCTTCCGCTGGGCGGCACCCTTGATTGTACGCTTTGTCCATGGCCGGATCGGCGTTGATGGCCAGAGTTTTACAGATTCCCCGTGGAGCTGGCGGGGTTGCAGTGTCATTGTACTTGGTCCAATCCAAGCAAACGCCAAGGTTGCTGTACGGACTTGGCGTGTAATTACCAGCATTATCAACTTCAAAGAACCAACCATAGATGCAGTCAAAATTAGCTGCGCGACGTTGATTGCATGTGGATACGACGTTAGGGATCTCAACACCACCAGCATTCGCTACGCTAGCGCTGTGGGTATCCCCCGGGTTACACAGCGCCGAGCAAATCGACATCATTGTGCCGGTACCCTTCGACAAACCTGGGAAGAAACCTGGGGCACAGCTGTTGATAAAGAAGCGTGCAGGCAAGACAAAATTTTGCACACCTTCCTTAGCACCTGAACCAGCGCAGCTCCAACGCGACTTCTTCCCGCCGCCATCACCCCATAAACCATAGCAGCCACGGCTTGGGTAACCGTTTGGCAGACCTGGAACGGTGGTGATGGTGGTGTCGAGCATGCCTCCGCAGTTCGCCACGTTGGTACCATCAACAACATTTGTCAATGGATTACACGTTGGGTCACAAACGCCAGCCTTGGCGGCTTCGCCTTCGTTGGCGAACGCATTCTGGTAATTTGCGCAAGCGAGGTTATCACCACAAACAGGCGAGCCGCCGTTTGGATCGCAAACCGTCTTACAAACGCGGCCGTTGCAGTACAAGCCTTTAGCGCAGTTATCCGAGCCGGTTGCCATCATGCCACCGGTGCCAATCATACAAGAACCGTTGAGCGCAACAGTGCCAGCTGGCGCACAAGCAACGCGACCAGTTGCATCATTACCGGTCCACAGGTCGATAACCCATGTGCATTTTTCATTGGCTTGGCAACCAGTGTCGGCCAAGACGTTACAAACGTCGCCGGCTGGGGGACCGTCAATGCCGCCGTCGACAAAGATGCGGGTGTCCGGAGATGATTTGCTGCCACCGCAGGCAGCGAGAATCCCAAAAAGGGCGCTTAGTACTAGTTTCTTCATATTCGAACTCCTGTTTTCTCTATTGCGTTGCGTTGGTGACGGACGGACATAAGGGCTAAAACTAAAATCAGAACTTGGGAATATCTTCAGTACTGACTTCGGTCCGTTGCCTGAAAGTTGCCGGAACCTACTTAGGAAGGCGGTCTGGGTCAAGCGATATTCCACCAGTCATGTTCATCGCCGATCGCAGCCGATTCTACGATGACGAAAATCACGAAACACGGTGACTATGACTAACAGCGACCTGCACACTGATACCTAAAAGCAGCACTTTGGCGCTGCCGCGCTGGCCGGCGGCTATCGCATCTCAGGCCCGGTGTGAATACCGGCGGCAGCGCAGGTTGCATGCAGTTGTCGTCGATGGAACTCCGATGTGCCATTCCACAACGTAGTGGCGGAAAAACCATCTCGGCGCCGACACGCCGCCGCTAGCGCCCAAAACTGCTGGAGATCTCGCAGCGCTAAACCAGCAACATCTTTGACCACCGGCACTGCCGCTGGGTCACCGCGATCCTCGTCGGTCGCCTCAGCCAAGGCCAGCGGATAGATATCCGCAGCTTTCACGCTGCGCCGTATCGCTCCAGCAGCGCTATCAAGCTGAGCCAACACAATTGTTTCGAGCATTTGGAATGACTTGGCCCCGATCACTGGGACACCATTAAAAAACATGGTGGGCGTGCCATTGATGCCCAAGGCAAGCCCGGCCGCAGCCTCAGCACGCACCGCATCACGATGCCGCCGGTTGCTCAGCGCAGCGCGAAATTGCGGCAAGCTCAAGCCAGCCGACAGCGCGACGCGCTCCAACTCGGCCCGCGTCAACCCGCCCTGCTTGTTAAGCAGATGCAAAAACAACGCGTCATGAAACGCCCAAAATTTACCCTGCACACCGGCTTCGACCGCGGCTTCCGACGCCAAGCTGGCGTCACGATGGAACACCATCGGTAAATGCCGAAACACCAGGCGCACCTGCGTTGGCATTTTTTCGCGCAACTTCGCCAACACCGGTGCAGCGCGGGCGCAGAACGGACATTCAAAATCACTCCACACCACGATGGTAACCGAGGCATCGACGGGCCCCTGTTGATGCCCAGGCAAGCCTAGCCCTACTTTATAAACCGTCGCGGCATCCAGTTCAAAGCTGGGCTCGCCTTGCTCGGGCCCAGCGACATCTGCGTGATTTTTGCCAGTGTTGGTCAACACGTCATAGAGATCCGTAGCCTTGGTACCATTGCGCATCGCAACCGCTGCCCGAGCCAACTCGGCTTCGATCACCGAAACAAAATCGTGCAACGACGCCGCGCCGTTGATCACCCGACCGTTGATAAAAAACGTTGGCGTGCCTGAAATGCCGAGCGCCCGCGCTGCGGTTTCATCGGCGCGCACAGCAGCCCGAAACCGGCCGTCATCTAAATCTTTGCGAAACTGTGGCACATCAAGGGTGAGATCTTGCGCCAACAGTTCAACATCAATACGGTCGACTCTGCCACGCATTTCATACAAGCGGTCGTGCATAGCGATGTACCGGCCTTGTGCCTGCGCCGCCAGCGCCGCCTCGGCAGCCAAAATATTGTCGGTATCGAGGGGCAACGTTCGGTGTACCCAACGAATCATATTTGGATACAACAATTGCAGTTGCCGCAAGGTGTATTGCACGCGCACGCAGTAGCCGCAGGCGAAATCGGAAAACTCGACGATGGTTATCGGCGCATCGCTCGGGCCTTGCTGCGGACTTGCGCCAACTGCAACGCGATAGATCGTAGCCGGGTCAAATGAGTTGTTTGCCGAGGCTGGCTGAGCCCAGGCCAGCAACCACATCGCAGAAAAGCTCGCCAGCGACGGCCAGTAGCGCATTCGATTATTCATAAAATGATACTCCTGGCAACGTGGCGACCGCACGCCATAACGCAGTGGCCACCTGCACGCCCCGACCGGTGCCGTGGCCGATAATCGTCAACCGGCGACCGGTGTCGACATGATGCAACTGCAATTCAAGGTACGACGACGGCATCACGGCGAATTTGTCAGCCCATTCAACAAAGCTTACGCCTCGGCGATCACCGATGACATCGTCGAGGCCGAGCGCCGGTAATTCACTGGCGCGCTCCAGCCGATACAAATCAATGTGCCAGATCGGAAAATTGCGGCCGGCGTATTGGTGAACCAACGCATAGCTTGGACTACTTGCGGTGGTCACGCCAAGCGTCGCGACCGCGCTGCTTACCAGCGTAGTTTTGCCGGCACCCAAATCGCCCACCATGGCGATGGCATCGCCGGGTATCAATAGATTGGCCAGCGCCACGCCGACCGCGCACGTCGCGGTTTCGTCATCAAGCTGCAATGTGCCGACCGTTGGCATGGCGGCGACGTTGCGCCTGCATCGGCCCCAAGTGCAAGCGTGGCAACATTGTTTCGCACCTTGCTCGCAACCGCCGCGCTGGGGTATGGAAGCTCATGTTCATTGTGCCAACTGGAACAACCTTGCCACGGCGCAAGGCATCGCTCGGCGTGTTTGGAGGCGTGATAGTTGCGCTTTGCACAACCGGCGCCGTCGGCTGTCGTGACAAAAATGGGCCACCTCGCCCGTTGCCTACGCCCATGCTTGACACCGTCGCGGCGCTCCGGCCAGGTATGGCAGCAGCCAATGTGCCGATCGCGAACTACAAGATCGATGCGCGGTTCGAACCGGCGCAACACGTAATCACTGCCACCCAAACTCTGCATTGGACCAACCGTGGTGCCAGCACGGTCGACGTTTTGCCGTTCCATTTGTACCTCAACGCATTCAAAAACGAGCAATCGTTATTTATGGTTTCGTCGGGCGGCCAACTGCGTAACGTGCAAGCCAGCGCAACTGCCGGCAGTTGGGGTTACATCACGCTTGAGTCCGTGCAAGTCGCAGGCAGTGAGTTGCTCACCAAGCTGCGCTATCCCGGCCCGGGCCAAGATCGCACCGTGGTTGAAGTGCCGTTGAGCGCGCCGCTCGCACCTGGTGCCAGCATCGACGTGACCATGCGTTTTTCAGCGCAGCTGCCCGAGGTATTTGCACGCACCGGCTACTGGCACGATTTTCATATGGTCGGCCAATGGTTTCCTAAAATCGGCGTGCGGGTCGGAGCCCCCGGGTTTGAGCAATGGGACTGCGTGCCATTCCACGGCAACTCGGAATTTTTCGCCGACTTCGGCACCTACGATGTCAACATCACCGCGCCTACCAGTTATGCCATCGCAGCAACCGGCGTGCTGACCGATGTCAAAGACTCTACCGATGGCTGGCGCACCCACACCTTCAATGCGCAGGCGGTGCATGATTTTGCCTGGATGGCAGATCCTTTTATGTTGGTGTTGCATGGCGATGCCCAACTTGAATCAGGCACTGTTGATGTTCGAGTTTGGTACCGGCCCGAACAACTGGCGTACGCGCGTCGCCACTTGGTCGCAGCGGTTGGCACCGTCGAGCATCTCAGCAAAATGCTGGTGCCTTACCCGTACTCGGTGTTAACCGTTATCGATCCGCCACCGGAAGCGGCCGACAGCGCCGGCGGTATGGAATACGCGACGTTAGTCACCACTGCCGGCGATCACGCTCTGGCGCGCCGTGGCTTACGGCTACCTGAATACACCACAGTGCATGAAGTGGGACACCAATGGTTTCAAGGCATCCTGGCGTCGAACGAACACAACGAAGCGTGGCTCGACGAAGGCCTCAATGAATGGGTCGACGGTCATGTGATGACCAAAATCTTTGGCGATGGCAACAACGGCATTGATTGGATGAGTTGGCGCGCCGATGTCACGGCGCTGCGTCGCGCGCTGGCGTCGCCCGAAGCCAGCCTCGAACCGATCGTGACCACCACCGACGCGTTCGCCAATTTCGACACATACGCCGCTGTAACGTACAGCAACACAATGGCCGCGATGATGACCTTGGAGAACGTCGTCGGCGCGGAAAAATTTATGGCCGCGATGAAACAGTACGCGCAAACCTGGGCCTTCAAACATCCTACGGGTTCCGATTTTTTCACCAGTCTGCGGACATCGCTCGGCGATATTGAGTGGTTCATCGGCCCGGCATTTCTACAAAATGCCACCGTCGAGCTAAGCATCAAAAAAACCAGCTGCACACCGCTAACGCCGCCGCGTGGGGTTTTCGACGACGAAAAAGGTCACCGTGTCATCAACGCGAGCGATGCCCCAAGCACCGGCGCATTCAAATGCGAAGTACTACTGGCCAATCGTGGCGACCTGCCCGTGCCCGTCGAAATCGACGTCGAATTCGCTGACCACACGGTGGAGCACTTTACCTGGCCGGCCCGCACCGGCAAATGGCATCGGTTTACGTTTGAACGCAACTCGCCAATCGCGGTGGTCCACCTCGACCCAGACAAAAAAATCGTGATGGATGCACCGTTCGACAATTGGATTCGTAAAAACGGCGACGCCAGTTCGGCGTACCGCGCTAGCGCCCGCATGGCTTTTTGGACCCAAACGTTGATGCAGGTGGTGGGTTTATGAGCGCAACGGCAACGGCAAAGACCAACGCCAAGCTGCGGATGAGCGATGTTGTGGCCGCCGGCTGGAGCGGCTGCGCTCGTTACACCGGCACCATGTTAAGCGTATTTGTAACGCAAAGCATCGTGGCGCTGATCTGTTTGCTGATGCTGGCCCAAGTGTTGGCGTCGGTATTTTCGCATCGGCCGTTGTTTGATGAAGGCGTGCGCGGCGATCTCATTGCGCTGGTCTGGGCAACTCGCCACGGCGCCAGCGTGTTGATAGCGTCGGTCTGGTTGGTGATCGGCGTCGCGTTGATGTGGTCGATCGTCAGTTGGTTTTTAGTCGGCGGCATCAATGCTGTTTTGATCAAAAATCCACAAGGCCGGGCTGCAACTGCGCAACAATTCGGGGCTGGTGGCAGCAATACATTTTTGGCGTACGGCCTGCTCACGGTGCTGTCGGTGCCGTTGTTAGTGTTGGTATTGTTTGTATTTGGCATCACAGCGGGGGTGGCAATTCCTCGGATGCAATACGCACTCACGGTGCCGCAGTTAATTGCGCCGCTGACGTTGGCGTTGTTGCCGGCGCTGTTCTTGTTGGCGGTGACCTGGACAATCGTGGACTATGCGCGCCTCGATTTGACGCGCTACCGCAACTCTCACGCACTTGGGCCGTTTGCGGCTTACATTCGGGCGGTGCGGTTTGTGGTCACCCACCCGCTGACGGTCGGCCACACGCTGGTCGGGTGGCTGCTGTGGGTGGGTATTGGTATTGGCTATAGTTACATTGCCTACGGCCATCCGATGCTTGGCGCCGACGGTGCGCTGACGTTGTATGTCATAAGGCTAGGTGTGCAATTGTTCCGCATGGCGGTGAAGTTTGGCGTGATCGCAGGGCAAGTACACGTGAGCGCACAATGCATTGAACCGGTTCGGGTAGATGCGGATGTAATGGCTGATACTGTGGCGTAGTGCCGCGAGGCAGCGCAGCGCACGCGGGGTAGAGCGACGGATGGTTGGGTGAACGATCGGCCCACGGAGGCTCCGATGGGAGCGAGCTGGTGCTTGCGCGGGGGAACTGCGGCTGGCCGCGCGGTCGCGCAGGTGGGTGCTTGCGCGGTGCCTGATGCGTCACGTCGCGGGTTGGATACGTATTTGATAGCGAAGCCTGGTATGGCGCGCGATTGACGTTCGGCTGGAGGCGCAATGGGTGAATGCCGAACTTGAATTGGCGATAGTTGGCGGTGCGAATGTGATGATTGGCATTTCGGCATCGGTGGCGACCACGGCTATATGTCCGGTTTTCGGACTTCAATTTTTTGTTACAATTTTTACGTATTCTTTTTTGACTTAGGTTGACGTGATTTTTCGATCAAGAATTGCGGTGCTTACGTGTAACGGTTGAAACACATGTACAAGACAGCAATGTGAGCGACATGGACCGATCTGCCGTGCGAGCGGATTTTTTGGTTGAAGCGATGATTCGCAGCCCAGTGAGCGAATCGCAGGGTCAAAAAAGCAGGTGATATAAAGCTGCTATGGAAAATGGGGCAAAGGTGAAGGTGGCCATGAATACCGATGCGCTAGGGGAACAAATCGCTGAAATGTCAGCGCATATCGACGCTGCGATGCATCGCTTGTTGACTGCAATTCGCGAATTCGATCTTGCTTCGGGCTGGCATGTGCAAGGAGCATTGTCGTGTGCACATTGGTTGGCATGGCGAGTGGGCGGGGATTTGCGTACGGCACGCGAACGGGTGCGAGTTGCACGCAAGCTGGCGGAGTTGCCGTTGGTCAAAGTCATCATCACGGTGCCGCATGCCAGCCTGCACGGTTCGGCGGAACCGTCGGAGCTTGCCATGATGGCAGATGGTGAAGCACTTGCGACGACAACTGCGCGACGTTTGTGCTGCGATGCTGGCGTGGTGATTGCCACCGTCGATGCGTGCGGCATGCCGCAGTCCATCGGTCGCAAAACCCGCACGATTTTCGCTGCAATCAAGCGAGCATTGCGGCTGCGCGATCGAACGCCCATGGCTGGAACTTTTTCGACCGTCGCAATCGGCTCATTGAAGCGCAACCTGCCCGCGCAACTACGAATAGCGGCGGCGAAAAACAGGGCCTCGCTGCGCTACACCATGCGCACGCAGCGTACGCCATCACGGCTAACACCAACGCATCTTGATGGACCGGCGAACCGATCGACTACACGGTGCATCGACGGTGTGGTGTGAGGCGCCAAAGGCGAACCGGAGGTTAACGCCAAGCCCGGAGCGCCAGATCAATCCACCGAATCAAGCGATCAAAATCGCTGTGGCGCGTGACGAGTTGTGGTGTAGTCAGGCATGTCCGCTGACACCTTGCAAGAACCCCTCGCTAGCCTTCTCAAAGGCGCAACTTTCGCTGATACCGCCGATGTCATCGGTCCAACCATGCTGCGGGTGCAGTTTGGCTCGGCGTTTGTGTTGGTCGGCACCGCCGGCACCGCGCTCATCGCTGTTGCGCCGATGTTTCGCAACGCACCCAAGGACCACGTCAGCGAATTTTGGCACAAGCTGTTACAGCTCAACGCCGAGATGGGCGGCGTCGCGGCATTTGCCGTGCAAGCTGATGGCTGGATTGTGTTACACACCGGCCGGCCATTGCGCGGCATTGACGCTGGCGAGTTTTCCGCGTTGGTGACTGCCGTCGGCCGGTTTGCCGATGACTACGACGACAAACTCGACCTGGAATTCTTCGGCGGCAAAGGCCGCATCGCGCCGGCTGCGGAGTAACCGGCGGCTACCTAGTACCGCAGATCCGAAGTCCGTTCAGGGTTCCTGAGGATCTGCGGTACGAAACAACAATGATGCGAGGACCGAGAATCAAGCGCGATCACGCACAGG
>JAYWHS010000630.1:0-3153 GCA_043777635.1 Kofleriaceae bacterium
CGATGGCTGCTCTGCCGACTGCACGTCGACTGAAGTTTGTGGCAACGGCATCGTCGATGGGGTGCGTGGTGAACAATGCGACGACGGCAACTCAAACGACAGCGATGGTTGCGGCAACAACTGTCAACTGCCGGTATCGTGCGCAGGTGAAGTTACCTGTGCAACGCTGCCACCACCGTGCACAACCCAAGAAGTGCCGTTGCTTGCCAATGGCTGTTACACGGGCGAGTGTCGGTTGATCACGGCATGTGATGTGCCTCCGGCCTGCACCGCACTGCGCGCCGAGGCAGCCTGTTTAGCGCGCACCGATTGTGAGGCTGCGTATACCGGACTCAATTGCCAACATCCTGATGGCAGTGCGTGCCGGGCCGGTGATACCCAATGTGTTTGCGAAAGTTTTTCATTCGCAGCATGCGCTACTGACAACTAGCTGTTTTTAGATGAGCAGCGCTGTGACGGTGCTGCCGGGGGCAAGCACCTCAGCATCGGCCGGAATCTCAACCAACGCGTCGCATTCGACCACCGACGACAACATGGCCGAGCCTTGGTTGGCGTGAATCACTGCGTGTAATGTGGTGTCGTGACGGGCCAGGGTTGCACGCAGATAGTGAGCGCGGCCAGCGGGTTTGCGATACCCGTCGACGAGCACAACCGGCACGCTGGTTCGATGGACGCTGCGTGCGCCTTGCATGGCGAGCAGTGCGGGGCGCACAAAAAGTTCAAAGGCAACGAACGACGATACCGGGTTGCCAGGCAATGCAAATACCATCGTGGCGCGGTTCACCGATGGCGGAGCCGCTGGTCGTCGGCCAAATGCAAAGGGCTTGCCGGGTTTCATGGCGACTTTCCAAAATTCAAGTTCGATGCCCGCTGCAGCGAGCGCCGGCCGGACATAGTCACGTTCGCCAGCCGAGACGCCGCCGGTAGTTAGCACCACATCAAATTGCAATGCGCGTTGCAACGCATCAAGCACCGCGCTGGGTTCATCGGCGACCACGCCAAGATAGTGCGGTTCGCCACCGGCTTCGACGATTTGCGCGGCCAACATGTGGGCTGAAGAATCGACGACATGACCTGGTTGCAGCACGCTATCGACGTCGACCAATTCGTCGCCGGTGGCGACGATGGCAACGCGTGGCCGACCATGTACCGCGACATGGCTACAGCCTTGCGCGGCTAACATTGCGATGGCCCCTGGGCGTAGGCGCAGACCAGCGGCGACTGCGACCTGGCCGATTGCGATATCTTCACCACAGCGGCGCACATGGTCGCCGCTAATGGCCGCGGGCAGCGTGACGCGATCGCCGTCGCGAACCACATCTTCGACGATCACGATGGCATCGGCGCCAGGTGGCATCGGTGCGCCGGTGAAAATTTGCACGGCCGTGCCGGGCAACAGCGGCGCGAGTTCATGCACGGCGGCACCGGCGGCAATCACGCCGGTAACTGGTAACGTTGCTGGCACATCGGCGGCTCGCACGGCGTAGCCGTCCATGGCCGAATTATCAAAGCCCGGCAACGCACGGCTGGCCGCAACGTCGTCGGCTAGCACGCGGCCCGCAGCGCTGCGCAGATGCACTACTTCGCGTTCGAGTCGTGGTGCAAGTTCGGTGATGCGTTGCTGGGCTTGGGCAACGTCAAGCAAGGCCATGGTTAGCTGGCACCACCGATGACAACAGTTGGCGACATCTCGACTTTCGTCGTGATGCTGTTGGCCACAAAACAATAGTTATGAGCTTTTTCAAAAAGCTCACGCACTTTGGCGTCGTCAGCACCTGCGGCCACGACAATCGTCGGCGCAAGTTTGATGGTGCTAATGCGCATGGCTTTGTCGACCATCTCAAGCGTAGCGACGGCATGGTCATCGTACGCCTGCACATCGATGCCAGCTTTTTTGGCCAATGCAAAAAACGTCAGCATGTGGCAAGTCGCTAGCGCCGCGCCGAACATGTCTTCAGGGTTCCAGCGCGCGCCATTGCCATTGTAACTTGGCGCCGCCGACGTCACGATCATCGGTTTGCCGGGGGACTGCGCCACCGCATCGCGACTGTATTCGCCAGCGCTCAGGGTTGATCCGGTCCAATGCACCGACAGCGGAAAAGTATGAACTTGTGGCATGCCTACAGGTAGCATAACGGTCGTGCAACGTCACGGTTGCGTCGACGCTCATCGCCCCGTACCATCGTCTGCATGGCCCAAACCTGGAAGTGTTGTGCGTTGCAGGGTTGGTTGGTAGCGCTTCTGATTATGCCGATTGTTGGATGCTTTGATCCTGCGCCGGTAAACGCCATCGATGCGATGGGCAGCATTGACGCTGCACGGTTGGACAGCCGGCTAGATGCGGCAGTTGATGCACGGGCTATTGATGCGCCGCCGGGATCCAATCCAGCGTTGGCGCGGGCGCCGAAAAACTGTGGCAACGAAGCACCAAGCACGGCGATTACCACTAAGTTTCCAGAGTGGGCGGCCGCCGTGTACACCGGTGGGGCAACCGCTGACCAACGCTTCTTTCAGTGCAACAACACCGATGTTTATGCCTTGTCATCGAGCTACGTCGCGCCGCGAAACCCGTTTGGGATGCAACCATCTATTGGTTACGCGCGCACTGCTGCGTTTAACGGGGCCATTTTTGAGTTTGCGTACACCGTCGAAAGTATCAACCAAACAGGCGACTCGGTGATTGGCTTCGCTGGTGGCTTTGCCTTGTCGCTAGATCCGGGTGTTGCGTACACGGTGACGACGATCGAACGACGGCCCACCGACGGCATGGTGATGTTGCGGACGGTGAATCAAGATGGCGTTTACATTGCGACCAAAGACATTGCGGTTTTGACGCCACCTTATCGCGTGCGTTGGCGCGGAACCCGGGTCGGCGCTGCATTGCAGTCGGTGATTACAATTTTTACCGCTACCACAACCACCGATTACATAGCTGCAAATGTCCCGTTGCCAGGTCCCGACTTGCGTTTGCAATTTGGCATCAATCGTTATGAGGTAGGCAATGCAACGCGCATGGTGATTAGCGACCTGGTGTTGCCATAACCAACCCAAGCGTTATGCCTTTTTGCGCGTGAATTCCATCAGCCAGTTGGTTTCCCAGGTTGCACCATCGGTATCTGAGAATGCTTGCGCCCAGGTGGGATTTTCACCGGT
>JAYWHS010000631.1:0-10913 GCA_043777635.1 Kofleriaceae bacterium
CTGGCAGGCGGCCGGCCGTTGTATGCGGTGGCTGAGCGGGACACGAATGCGCCGAATGTGTACGGCGTGTATCGAGCGCAAAGTGATGGCAGTTACGCCCGCTACGAACGCATGGAAACCAGCGCGGCGTACCGTTGGCGGGTGCTGACCCAAGATGGCAGCACCTTGTATTTTGGCGGGAATCAAGCTGGCACGTGCAGTGGACGGTTTGGTGATGGTTATGCACCGCTCACCACGTCGCAAGATGTGTACGGCAATACGGTTACCTACAATTACAACTTCGATTTTCCAAGCGAAGAATGCCGGATCTCGACCATCACCTATGGTGCCAACGCCAATGCCGGAATTACCAATGATTTTGTCCGGGTTTCATTTAATTATAGCGAAGGTAGCAAGTGCGTAGACTCCGATGTCGCCATCGGATCGCAAGTCGATTTTCGCACCGGGCGCAAACTGGTGACCGGAGCAGCCGCGCTGGCGAACGTCAAGACTGAGGTTTTTGCTAGCAGCATCGGTGTGGGCACGGCGTTGCACACGCGGGATTATAACCTTGGTTACACGACGCCAGGGTTTGTGGTGAATGGCACAAACGTCGGTGGATTTTGCAGCGGTAGCTATTCGCCGTACCGCATTTTGACCTCGATTCAAGAAGTTGCATCGGGCCAAGGCCTAGCGACAGTGACGTTGCCACCAGTGACGATGGAATATGGTAGTGCGTTGATCAATCGCACGGCGGGTGGCACGGGCGTTATGCTTCCGGCCGGCGACCGGTTACCGGACCGTTGGGCCTCGATTCGTGAGATGCAGCTCGATATGGATGGGGATGGGCGGCCGAATCGTGTGTATGCGGCGTTTGATGCTGCCACCAAAAAGTGCCAAGCGGTTTGGGGTACGCCGACGGGCACGGTGACCATTGATCTCCCGATGATTCCGGCAGCCGCTATGGCGCCGTTCTATCCGACGCAAGCCGCCGACTGTACGCTCAACTATCATCGGGCCTACGCTGAGACCACCACCACCAACAACATTCTGGTCAGTTGTCGCCATCCCAGTTACATGGCCTACCGCTGGGCCGATATCGATCAAGATGGCAAGCCAGATCTAACGGCGGCGTTGCAGATCAGCGATTGTTACCAACCCAACATGAATCCGGCGATACGCGACAGTCTGTATGGCACCGCGCCGCTGCCAGGCGGGCCGACCAGTGAGTATTGCGGGGGTGCCCAGCCGTATACTCCGCGTTGTGTTTCGATGAATGCCAACTGCGCCAATCCTTCCGCAGCGTGTGGCCCCAATGCCTGGTGTCCTGCATTGTGGAGCAGCATGATGACGAATACGTGCACCACGGCAGCGGCGGCCCACGATTGTTTGCTTGATGACAGCCATGATTCAACGATTGCGCCGGGGGCCGCGAGTTCGCCCGAGCGCCCAACGCAATATGCGGCACCTGACGGCCAAATTCGCGAATACGGCCGGTGTGGCGAGTATCCTTGGTTTGTGTATCGCAATGGTGCGTGGGGCACCAAACAGATTATGTGGCAACCGGTGCCGCTGGAATCGGAACAAGCTGACGCATCGATCGGTGGCGCCTCCAGCAGTGCCACCAAATCATCCGTGGACATCGACGGTGATGGCGCGCCTGATATGGTTGCGCTGGGCCGGAACACGGCGGTGGGCGTGACGACCCAACCTTGGTGGTGGCACAGTTTTCTCAACGATGGATCTGGTAAACTGACATCGACGCAAGATTTCTTGTTGCGCGGCCAAGATGGCGGCCGGCTACAAGACATGCGCTATCTGGGCAATACGCCCATCACGGGTAACGAAGCCCAGGCCGATGCCATTACCGTGGCCACCATGACCGATCTCAATGGCGATGGGTTAGCCGACTACCTGCTCAAACGTCAGACCAGTCCGAGTGGCGCGTATGATTTGCCTATTTCGGTGGCCTTCAATGATGGGACTGGGTTGCGCTTGCGTAATTGGAGCGGCGCTACGGATGTGCGCGGTGAACGCAATTTGCCTGCATTTATTCAGCATGTGTCGCGACAGCGCGTGGTGAATGCGGTGTGGCAACCCTCCAGCGGCAATGGCATCCCGGCTGGTGTGTGGGATCCGCAGAGTGGCATGGTGTTTAAGCCTAACAGCCCGGGTAAGTTGCTCGCTGGCGACCGTTACGCGATGGAACGGCTGGTTGATATCGACGCGGATGGTCGACCGGATCTGGTGTCGATGGGCAATAATCCAACGGGTACACCGCAAGTCGCGTTTAATCTCGGCGGTACGTTTCGCGCTTTTACCACGATGCCTGGTAGCGGCATCGGTGCGCCGAACATCGTGAATATTCCCCTCAATAATCCAACCTGGGCCACCCAAGCCGATTTCATCGACACCAATGGCGATGGCATTTCGGAATACGTGCAGAGCCTCGGCGTCGCCAAAGGCTACAACCCTGGCACCCAACCGCCGCGCTTGTTGCATACCATCCACAACGGCCGTGGCGCGGACACGATCGTTGAATACGCCAGCATGCACAGCGCCGCCGTGGTGCAAGACGCGGCAGGCGGCAAGGCTACGCCCAAAACCCAATGGGTAGTGCAAGCGCTGACTCGCACCGATGCGCTGACCCCGACCAGTGTAAGTAATGGGCCGTATTCGGCCAAGACCACCTACGTCTACAAATGGCCACGGCATCTCAAAGATGAAGGCCGATTTGAATTTCGCGGTTTTGACGAAGTCACGGCCACCAATGTAGCGTCCGGTGCCCGGACAGTTTCACGCTATGATTTTACCGCCGATCCAACCGGGCGCTTGATCGAAACCCGGGTGCATCCGGGTGCGGCTAACACGGTTAGCTCGTTGACCCAAACCACGTACGCCAGCGTCGCGGTATTTGGCACCAGCAATCCGGCTTGGGTGGGGCTGACTAATTTTTATCCGGCTGAGCAGCGCGCGTATATTTGTAGCGATGCGCAAGATGTTGCAACCTGCATAGGCTCGCCCGCGGCGTTTACCAAAACTGTGACGACCATGACCGCGTATGGCACATCGGCGGGCTACAATGTGCAACCCAACAACAGCGCTGATTTTTCGCCGCTGTTTTGGTTGCCGACCAGCGTCCGGGTTTCGGCCAGTGCCGGTACCGCGTTGAGCAACGGTGATCGTACCAACACCACAGCCTACGCGTTTGTCGCTGATGCCACCACGTATCGAGTGCGGCCAACCATCGCGACTAAAACCGAGCGGGTCGCGGGGGCCGAGCAAATGTTTGGTAAATCGGCGCAAGTGTGGCGCGCAGATCTCAAAGTGCCGTTGGAATCGCAGGTGTGGGTCGACACAGTCGACAGTAACAACCTGGTTACCAAAGTTGGCTATGACGACACCACCGGCAATTTGTTGTGGCAACAAAAGCCAGCGCAAGTGGCCAGTGGTTCCACGCTCAAACAAACGTTTACCTACGATGGCAAAAAACAGTTTGTCAGCAATGACACCAACGAAATGAATATCTCCCTCGATTACGAGTGGGAACCTGGCACCGGTGCGAAGTTGGCGACCAAAGGTCCGAACAATCGGACATGTGTTGGAGTGGGGTGCCCAACGGTTACCGCGTTGTCGCCAGCCCGTGAAGAACATCGCGTGGTGGTGGATGCGTTGGGCCGCAGCGTCGAAAAATGGGACACGCTGTCAGACGACGGCAGCCTGTACAATCTCACCAAGCTCGGTGCGACGACCTACACCGATGCGCCCAGCTTGACCGCCAACCCTAAGGTGCCGGTCAGTGTGTTGAGTACCGCGTTGATCGAAATTGGCAGTGCGCAATGGACCCAAGAGCGCAGTGAAATCGATGGCCACGGTCGACCGATTCGTAAAATCACCTATGCCCAAGGCTCGGCACCCGTCGATGCGGTCTCGACGTTTACGTATAGCAATCAAGGCACGCTAGTTGCCGTGACGCTGCCGGATCCAACGCAAAACAGCGCAGCGACGGTGACGTACACGTACACCTATGATTCGCTCGGCCGAGCCACCGGCATGCGGCGACCTGATAACGCGGTGGCCGGCAGTCAGAGTGGCGTCGATATGACCTACAACGGCGTGACCCAAACCGTGACCGAAGTGGTGGGTGCTGGGGGCGGCAATGTGGCGCAGAAGATTACCGTGGCGGATAGCTTTGGCCGGCTGAGCACCGTGAGCGAGCGGCAAAACCTGGTACCGACCAACAGTATTCCGACCACGCGATACACGTATGCACCGGATGATACGGTCCGCACGATTACCGCGCCCGAAAACGGTGCACCGTCGGTGCCGCTCAATCCAATGAACAACGTCACCACGTTGACCCATGACTTTGCTGGGCGTCGCACCGCGATTACGCGCGCTGGCAAAACCTGGACGTACGGCTATGATCGCAACAGCAACATGACCACTGAATTGGTGCCAGGTTGGACCGCGAGCACTATCGCGCAATTCATGACGTCAATGACCTATGACGCAGGTGATCGTATGCTGAGTAAATTGCTGGCGCCGCGCAGCTTGTCACCGGCGGATCAAGCGTTGTTTGGTGCATCAACAGTGAAATATACCTGGGACTACGGCGGCAACCGCATGGGCCGCTTGCGTTACACCCAGAGTTTCGGGCCCAATACCACCACGGCAACCGTGTCGGGCGATTATCAATATGATGCGATGGGGCACACCACGTTTGTGAACCATACCTTCAACGGTGCCGGCTACAATTTTACGCGCCAAGTCGGGGCCAACTACACGCCATGGGGCGGCGTGCGCTACACGATGTATCGTGACTACATGGGTGGCAGCAATGAAACCAAAAGCCGCACCTACTACGATGCGCGAGCCTTACCAGTGCGAATCGATCTAGAGCGCACCGGTGCCACCACACAAGTGATGGCGCAGCAGACCCGCAACGTCGCTGGCTTGGTGACCAAACGGCGCACGGATCAGGTGGCGGCAACCGGCCCGATGCCGTGGATCGAAAGTAACTGGGCGTATGATACGCTGGGCCGGGTGACGTCGCAGACGGTGCAAAAAGGCGCGAATGTCGGCGGTGCGCCGGAGCAAGTGGCGCAGCAAGTGCTGGTGTATTTGGGCAACGATGATCCAGCGTCGCTGGTGCATACGATGGGCGCGGGTGGGGCGAATGCAAATTCCAAAACGTTTACGTTTGGCTATGACTGGCGGCATCAGTTGACGAGCACCGTGGCGAGCCAAACCGCGCGTGGCGTTGCGCCGTATGTGAGTGCAGGCACCGCGTTTAGTGGCACATACGGTTATGGCAATGCGGGCAGGCTGACCAAAGCGAATGTTGGCGTTGGCGCGGGCGCGCTTACCGGTGGTGACGTGAAGGTGCGCGATGTGGATTATTGTTATGACAGCGTCGATAAAGAGCAGGTAGCAGCCTTGAAAGTGGCGAATGCTACGCCGTGTACTGGAGCGGTGTATGCAAGCTATGTGTATGACGCGGCAGGCAATCAAATCCAACGCGCGTACCCGGCCGGCAGCGCAGCCGGCGGTGGCAGTGCCGAGACGTTTGACTATGTGTATGACGGTGAAGATCGGTTGCGACGTGTGACCAAGAAGGTCAGTGGCGTGGTGACTGGTAGCGAAGAATATTGGTACGACGAACAAGGCGCACGGGTCGGGGTGTTGAAGCGTGATGCGGCGGGCGTTAAGCAGGAATTGCGTTGGTTTATCGGCGACACGCAGGCGCACTACGATGCGGCTGGCGTGGTCACCAAAGTGTATTCGCACTTGTCATTGGGTACGCCGATTGCGCGCGTTGAGCGCACGGGGAACGCCAACACGGCGACGGCAGTCGAGTATCAGTTTCATGGCTTGGCCAGCAACACGTTAGCGGCGGTGGCGAGCGACGGTGTCGTGAATGCCAACATGGCGTACGCCCCGTACGGCGAATTGATTGAAGGCCAGCAAGCGAGTGCGGCGGTGGGATTGCCAGCACATCGTCGGCGCATGAATGACAAGTATGTCGACGAACTCGGCGGCTTGGCCTACTACGGCGCGCGGTACTACGACAACGTACTGATTGGCTGGACGCAGGCCGATCCGAAATATCGGTTTGCCCCGGATGCCGCGTGGAAGGAGCCAAGGCGCGGGAATTTGTATATGTTTACGTTTGGTAATCCGGTGCGGTATTTGGATCCGGACGGTAAAGACCCGCGTGCAACGTACAAGGTTTCTGTGCAAAGCACGGTCAATCCAAAGAGCTTACGTGAATCTACTCGCGCGATTGAGGCCGCAGTCAAGGCAATGCCGTCTGGTCAACTTGCGAAAGCTTTGGCGGATCGGGATATTGCGACGTGTTCAAACTGCCCAATTACGTCCAACGACAAACATACAACCCGATTTGTGATCATCGATTCGGCCGATAAAAGGTCAGTTGCGGCTGCCGGTAAAATAAGCACGGAGCACGGAACGTTGGCTAAAAATCTGAAAGATGAATCTACAACCATGGGTATTTCTAAAGAGCCCGGCAGCGCTTCAGTGCTCGACGCGCGAAAATTCGCTGAGACTATTAGTGGCATCAAAAAAAATGGGGGTGGTGCAAAAGAAATTGCCGCAGCGGCGCGAAATTTCGTAAATCACGAAGCAAGCCATAACCTTGGATTAACCGGCAACGAATATTCAGAAAAAGAACAGAAAACCGATGAAGCCCAAGATGACGTCATGAACGAAGATTTAACCAATGATAAAGATGCAGATTACACGACTGACGATCTTAAAAAAATTGGCGACATCGTCCGCGATTGGATCGACTAATGAAACGCGTACTCTGTCTCTACGCGGTAGTCTCCGCTTGCGCCGGACCTGCTAAGCCCAAGCAAAGTGCCAATGAAGCGTTCCTGGCATCTGCCTGTCCACATAGCCTAGCTCTGCCACAAATAACGTTAGAACAAGAACGCAAGCTAGATATCTGTGCAAATCCCACCGAGAAATTCTCTACGGTACGTTTGTGCCAGGTTGCGGCATTTCTGGCGCATACCGCAGAATACAAAGATGTCAGATTTTCGATCGAACCTGGGGACCCTTGGACTGAGGCGGCTGTAGCTAAGCATGAACAATTATTGCAACAGCTTCGCGCCGGTGGAGCGACAAGTACAGGTGTCCTCTATAGCGATGGTGGAATAACGATTAGCGTACCTCAGCACTTAGAGTTTCACTGTGTTCAGAAAGTCAATGGAGAGGCCTTCGTTGTACGCTTTGATGGCATTGCAGTGCGTTCGCGAATGCCAAAATGACTGCAAATGCCTGACTTGGTGACCAAACGGCGCACCGATCAGGTGGCGGCGACCGGGCCAATGCCGTGGATCGAAAGCAACTGGGCGTATGATACGCTGGGCCGGGTGACCTCGCAGACGGTGCAAAAAGGCGCGAATGTCGGCGGTGCGCCGGAGCAAGTGGCGCAGCAAGTACTGGCGTATTTGGGCAATGATGATCCAGCGTCGCTGGTACATACGATGGGCGCGGGTGGAGCCAATGCAAATACCAAAACATTTACGTTTGGCTACGACTGGCGGCATCAGTTGACCAGTACCGTGGCCAGCCAAACTGCGCGTGGAGCAGCGCCGTATGTCAGTGCTGGCACGGCGTTCAGTGGCACGTATGGCTACGGCAACGCAGGCCGGCTGACCAAAGCGAATGTCGGCGTTGGCGCGGGCGCGCTGACTGGTGGCGAGGTGAAGGTGCGCGATTCCCCAGTTGGCCAAGGCTGTTGGTTACACAAGCGTAACAGGCGGTACTAACGATGGTAAGAGTGGCCGTTATTCAACCGTTCGTTACATTCTTATTTACGACGGCGATTTAGATGATCTCAAAGGCGCAGAAAATCTTAAAGGCGTTAACAAAGCCGAGCTGGCAAGCCTGCAACAACAGATGGAAGATGATCCTGGTGCTGTCGGTATTACCTTTTTAGGAGGAAATACAACGCTGATTGATATTAACAGACTCGCAGAAGCTCAGAATCCGGGCGGAATGGCGAAGGCAACGGATGACGATCGAAACCGCGTTAGTAGAGAGACCGGTGCTCACGAGTTGGGTCATCAAGAAAAACTTGATCATAAAACTAAGAAAGGAAAAGATCGAAAAAAGGGAGATTTGATGCATCCCATCTTAAAGCGGCAACCCAAATCCAAGAAGTGGAATCCAGACGACTTCAACTTTGTTGATGGTGAAACCGCAACGACAGCAAAACGAAAAGGCGTTGTGAAATGAAATTATGGAAGACGCTAATCCTAATGTTGGTGTTGGCAATTAATAGCTGCACAACAAAATCGCTCATCGTTGCCAGTGTGGGTACCCAAGACAATACAAGAAACAGGATGCTTTTCGATTATAAAGAAAGCATTACAGGCCACTATCGCGAATGCAATAGAGTCGGTGCCGCGCTGTCTGCAGATGTAGTTCTATCCGATCTGATAATCGCGAAAAATCGGAGTCGAATTACACAAATGGAAAAGGTGCGAGTTGTGTGGATGTTTAACTATGATCGCTCAACGCTACATCGCACCGCAGTGCGCGACAAAGTGGATGTTCTCGCGATTGACTACAGAACTGAGTATGGTGAGGCGATCTTATTTTCGGATGACGCCGTCGCGACGTTTTGTCTGTATCGGAGCAGTGGAAAAGTCCGTGTAGAATTGGTGCTGCTCGCATTGAAAAGCAAATTGAAGTGAAGATCTAAAGATCCCGACCGGGGTTCGCTATACGTTAAAGATGGACCAAGAGGCCGCCGGTGCAGATGGAAATACAACTCCGCTTACGCGAGCTGGCACCGCCTATCACGAAATTGTTGGTCATGGTATTCGCAATGGTGATGAGCGTGAGGCAATTAAGGCAGAAAATCACTGGAGAGCAAAAGATCCAGACAAGCGTGGCGGCGCGCGGAAAGTGCCTCAATGAAAAGGGATTGCATTCAAAAAATCGGAATTTGTATTCTCTTGTATGGATGTTCGTCATCAGCAACGGTAACGGTGCGATTTCCCTTCACAACGCAGCCATTTGAGAAAACTATTTCTCGGACTTTAGAATCGGGCACTCAAGCGGTTGAAGTCATGGAGCTGTGTGGTCAACCCATAGATTCCGAATTTTCCATTGCGAATCGACTGACAGCCGATGGGTTTGTGGTTCAGTTGAATCACCTTCGGATTGCCGATGGATGGCATCCGTACGGCATCCGGTTTCGCAAAGGACGAATATACGGCGACATATACAGCGAATCGCTGATGAACGATCGACGTAACAAACCTCTAGACGGTTTAGGATGTCGAATTTTTACGATTCGATTCCAGTATAGTTCTCAAGTTCAAGTACCTGATGCTTGGTTGACGCCGTACGCCCGTGAGGTCATCGCATGTACAGCAAATCCCAAACTTTCCTCCACCGAGCAAGCGCTAGCATCGGTTGACTGCAGTTCATTTTTTTCGAAAGACCCGCGGTTTCTATTTAGAGAAGGCACCTACTGATAAAAGTCAATATCCCGAACGAAGATCCCGAACGTGGTTTGTTTTGCAAAGGCGCGAACCTCGAGAGCGTTGGCCGGCCAAACCTGCGATGCGCGCGGATTTCGGGGCGAAACGCGGGCAAAAATGAGCAAGCCGCAGCGCGAATTATGCGAAAAATTGGCCGAAAATGTGGGGCCGAAAATGCTAACGCCGACGAGGCGGGCGGCGAACGTCGGGCAGAGCAGCAGATTTTGCGGAACGCGGCGACTACAGGTCGTGGTCGGCGAACTTGGTGGCGCGGTCGACCGGGACGGCGCGAGCGTCAGGCTTGACCAAGTGCCGCAAGGCCCAGGTGCCGGGCGGGAAGGCATGCGGCTTACCAGCAATCCATGCGAGGCGAGCTTCGCGATGCGCAGCCACGAAGGCGCGGTTGCGCGTGAGAGTCTCGATGCGGCGCCATTTGTCGGCACATTTGACGCGCGGCGAGAGTTGCCGCCGAGGTGCTGAAGAATTTGGCGAATCAAACGGCGACTGCTGCAACACGGCACGTCGGCCGAGGATGCGGCGACCGGTGGTATTGCGTTCTTGCCGACAAGCCTCTTCAACGGTGGCGATCTGCGCGCCAACGCGTTCAACGAATTCAGCGAGGGTGCCAACGCCGGCTTCGGCTGGCACCGCCATCTTCAACTCAACCCGTGCTGGCATGCGCTTGCGGAAGAAGTGCCGCGGCGGCGTCGCAGTCAAGGAACGGTCAGCGCGCAAGGCGCTCCAACTGTTAACACCCGGCCACTGAGTCACTTCTTCAACGAGGAAGTCCTTCACCGGGTTGGTCAGCGTGTACACCACCGCGCGCTCGATATCGCCGGGATCCACCAGCTCCACGGCCGACGGCCCACCACTGGCCCAAAAGTTTTCCCAACGGCCACGATAACAATTTTGGCAACGCGCCAACAACGCGTGAAAGTAGTGCACAAACTCCGGCAGCGGGCCATCACGATCCAACAGATTGGTGTGGTGATGATTCGAAACCGCGCACGTCGCAAGAATGACAACATTGAAGCGAATCGCCGCCAGAATCAGGCAATACAGGTAATTGTTGTTGGTCTGCTCGTCGGGCCGCAGCAAAAACATGCGGTTCACGCAGCGCCGCGTCAGGGTGTAAAAGCGGCCGGGTAAAACTTGGCGAGGTATTCCCATCCTTCGCTTATCTGCGACTTTGCAAAATTCGCCGCAAGAAATCGTATTCATGTGCGGTTGCATGTTTGCAACTCGGTTCTCGGACGCGACAATGTCCAGCTGCCGGACAGTTTTGTCCGAATACCGGACACCCGACCGTTACACTGCTACGCGCGGTCGGAACCTTTGCGCAGCCAACCGTCGCTAATTCATATCAGGATCATGATTCGACGGCGCGCTGTTGGCGTCTGCATCATCATC
>JAYWHS010000632.1:0-10913 GCA_043777635.1 Kofleriaceae bacterium
CCTACCCTGCGCGCAACGGTCGGGCGCACGCCGCCAACACAATCCGTTCCATCAGCTGTGGAAAGCTGATGCCGGCCGAGGCCGCAGAGCGAACCGCGCCAGCATCGGGCGAGATGTCACAATTGGGATTTACGTCGATCACCCACGGCACGCTATTTTTATCGACGCGTAAATCAACGCGGCCGTAGTCGCGCAGTCCCATCGCGAACCACGCAGCTTTCGCCGTTTGTTCAACGGCAGCCACGAACTCGGGCGTGGCGGCGCGCAGCGGCACTGGCTTGGTGCCCACATAGTCAACATGCGCCTCGTCCCACTTGGCAGCGTAACTGACAATCTTGGGCCGCGAATCCGGCATCGACGAAAAATCGATTTCATGCAGCGGCAACATGTCGACACCACCGTCAACGTTACCGACCAGGGTCACGTTGATTTCGCGACCGTCGATGTAACGCTCGGCCAGCACCGGTTGTTTAAACTCTTCCATCATGGCCGCGGCGCGGGCTCGCAAGTCGGCTGGTGTCTTGACCAGATTTTCTGCGATGATGCCAACCGACGCGTCTTCATGCGCCAATTTCAAGAACCACGGATAATCGAACTGTTCGATCGCTGCGTCGTCGAGTTCGGCCGGTGAGTTGAAGACCCGGTGCGGCGGGGTCGCGACGCCGCGACCGATTAAAATATCTTTAGCTCGCGGCTTGTGCAAACAGCTGCCCAACCCCAACGCATCGCTACCGGTGTAACGAATGCCGAACAACTCCAACATCCCAACGATCACCGGTTCGTTGCGCGAATCCCCGGCCATCGATTCACACAAGTTAAATACCAACTCGGTTTTTGCAGCGACCAAGCGCGGCACAATCTCGATGACATCTAACCCATGAATACCGACGAGCTCCACCGTAAATCCTGCCGTACGCAAGCCATCTGCAATGCTCATCGACGATGCTAAAATCGCACTGACATCACTGCCGGTACCGGCCGTAAGCTCAGCGTCATAGTCGGTGTTATGCAACACAACAATGCGAGAAGGTCGAATCATGGTGAGACTCTACCCGCTCGGTCTGACGCTCAACCTCCAGCCTTTCGAACTACGGTTGGCAGCGCGGCAGCCAACCTCGGACCGACGACAATAGCGGCTTGCGCGGCACTGGGCACACCAAACCGATGACCGGTACGCGCGTCCACTACCGAAATCACCGGCGTGCTCAACCCGCACGGCCGGATGTGCCGCCACGCCGACGCCGGAGTCGCCAAATTAACAGCGAACCCGTGGGTCACAACGCCTCTTGCTACATGAATTCCGCACGCTGCGATTTTCGCGTCACCGACCCAGATCCCGGCTGGGTCGCGTCGCCACTGCGCATCGGCCACGCCCCACTGCGCCAAACTTTCAATGATCACGTTGGCAACGGTTTCCAACAAGCCAATCACGCTGCGGACTCGGACCACCGGATACACCATGAGTTGGCCGGGGCCATGATAGGTCACATCGCCGCCACGTTCGATCCGCTCAACGCCAATGCCAGCCTGCGCCAGCTCCGTCGTGCTGGTCAAAACGTTGGCCGTGGTAGCTGAGCGGCCCAACGTAATTACTGGCGGGTGTTCACATAACAGCAACGCACCGGCTGAAGTGCCAGCCAACACCGCTTCGCGCCACGCCAATTGTCGGCGCAACGCCAAGCGGTAATCGATGTTCCCGAGCCAGTGCCACGCGATCACGCCACGCCTGAAAGTAACTCGTCAAGCACACCGTCGTCGAGGTACCGCAGTTGTGCCGGGGCCATGACAACACCAACGCCTGCATCAATAAGCGCTCGGGTCAGACTGTCAGCGCACACCACGGTGATCGAGCGACCGCCGCGTTCAAGTTCGCGCTCCGCGTCGGCGGATAGCGGTGCCGCCGAAAACAACACGCCGGCAAGCAAGCCTTTGGCTTCAACGCCGACCCGCAGCTCACCAACACCACGACGATCGACCGGCTCGCTGCCACTGCGCGCGCTGATCAACACCTGTTTGCCGATACCTGGCGCGGTCGCGCTGGCATAGCTGATGCCGTCAACGCGCTTAACCCAACCGATGTCGGTGTAGCCAGTTGCAACCAAGTACGCCGTGATCAAACGCTCGAAGCCACTAGCCGTTGCCGTGCGAATGCGCGCCGCTAACGTGGTTGCAGCAAAATCGTGTAACTGACTAATCGCAGCAGCCAACGTACGTTCAACCGCAGCGGATCCACCGATCAGCGCAGGCCCGGGTGAAAACAAATCGCGACCGCGGTAACTAACGCGAGGCCGCAACCCAACCGCGCGATAGCTGCGCTCGTCGTGCAACAACTCGGCTTTTAACGTTGGCCAGTAGGTTTCCGGATCAGCGTCGAACATGCCGCGCTTGCGCAGCATCTGCGCCAGTTGTTTAACGGGAATCGGTTGAGCATGGGGCAGCGTTGCAAACAACGATGCCGCCGCATCACCGGCAGCATTGCCAATGCGACCTGCGCCTGGTGCGCCGAGGGCAACGGCACTGGTATCAACGACGGCACCCACGCTTGGGGTCACTACCGGCCGCGCCGCCGCGATTGCGGCTGGGCGACTGTCACGATTGTCACGGCCATCGCGATTGTCGCGGTTCTGATTGTCGCGGCCATCGCGGCGTGGTTCGTGGCGCTGCGGCGAGGCATGCCGTGACGCTTGCGGCCCGTTGCCGCCGCCCGCTGGAGCAGAGCCGACCGTGGCTGCGCCGGTTCCACCGGTGCCGGTACCCGTGGTGTTCGCTTGGCGTGCGTCGCGTCGGACTTGCCGTTCGCGATCGCGTTCTTCACGCCGACGGCCGCGATGGTCGCGGCGATCGTCCCACATCTTTTTGCGTTCTTGGCGGGCGTTGATCTCAGGCATCATCGGCCGATCTTCGTCGGCGGTGCGCTGGTCACGGAACTCAGCATGGGCGCCACCGGCGGGCGACAAATCATCACCGTAGACTTCGGCAAGCGCGCGTTCTTCATCGGTCAGCACCGGCGCAACAACTACTGGAGCTGGCGCAACGGCCACTGCGGCGACCGTACGCACCACCTCGCCATGGCCAGATTTTGCTGGCTTGCCAGCACTCGCAGGCTTGGTAGCGGCAGCGATTTTCCCAGCGGATTTGGCGGTCGCAGCCGGCTTGGCCGCAGCGGCTTTACTCGACATTGGCCTGGCCTTGGCGGCTGGCTTAGCCACGCTAGCCTCAGGCTTTTTTGGGGTCTTTTTTTCCGCCGTCGTCGTCGGTTTTTTTGCTTTCGCCATCTGCAGGCTGGATACCGTGGCCAGCAACCAGCCGTCAAGCCCACCGGGACGGTCAAAAATTTGCCCCGACACCCGGCGCAACGTACGGTCTGAGCGAGCGGAACTTGCGATGAATCAGCCACGAATCGGTGTACTTTTTGGCGGCATGTCCAGCGAGACTCAAGTCTCGCACCAGAGCGGCGATGCCGTGGTGGCTGCGCTGCGCAGCCGCGGCCATTTGGTAGTGCCGATCTATGCCGATCGCGATCTCGATATGGTGTTGCGGCAACATCCCATCGATGTTGGCTTTATCGCCCTGCACGGCCGCTTCGGCGAAGACGGCTGTGTGCAAGGCCTACTCGAAGTGCGCGGCATTCCATATACTGGTTCTGATGTGTTGGCTTCGGCCACCGCAATGCACAAGGTGCGCGCCAAGGAATTGTTTCGGCTGCACAATTTGCCGACACCTGCGTACTACCCCGCCAATGTCGAAAACGCAGTGACGGCACTGCAACGCCATGGCGAGTTTGGCTACCCTTGCGTGGTCAAGCCGGTGCGTGAAGGCTCGTCGATTGGCGTCACGGTTTGTGAAAACCCGGCCGAGTTCGCAGCAGCTTGGGATGCCGCGCGCTGCTTCGACGACGAAGTACTGGTGGAACGCTTCATCGCCGGCATGGAAATTTCAGTTGCCATCGTTGGCGATCGAGCCCTGGGCGCGATTGAAGTTGCGCGCACCGGGGTTTTTGATTACGGCGAAAAATACGGCTTACCCAATGAGCGCTATTTTACGCCGCCGCGCTTAACCCCGGAACGCTACCGCGCGGTGCTCGCAACAGCGTTGCGTGCGCATCGGGCGTTGGGCTGCCAAGGTGCGACGCGGGTTGATTTGATTGTCACCAGCAGCGGCAATGAATACGTGCTCGAAGTGAATACGGTGCCAGGCTTAGCACCTGGTGCGTTGCTGCCGCGCATCGCCGCTGCCGCCGGTATTGGATTTGCCGACCTGTGCGAGATGATGTTGGCCGGTGCCGGGCTCGGAGCAGGCCGGCGGCGCGGCGAACGGCGAATCTTACAACGCGAATTTGCCGGTCTCGATCGGCGCAACGAGGCCTGCAATGCGCATTAAGTCGAACGCTACCGTAACGTCCGAGCAATCGTCCGGAAAGCGGACAATATACGTTATGGTCGGTGCGGCGGTGATGGCCGTCGCTACCGGAGTTGGCGCGCATGCATTGGTGGCCGCCAAAACTGCCGAACTCAACCAAGCCTTGAGCCGCCGCGGTGGCTTGCCAATCTCGGTCGGCCGCGTCGATGCCGGACTCACGGCAACCGTCCGCCTGTCGAATATCCGCGTCGGTGACCTATTTAGTGCCGATGCATTCGAGGCCCGAGTCGCATTTGGATCATTGCTCAGTGGTGATTTTGGTGCCGATGAAATTCTCGTTGAATCACCACGCCTCAACGCCCACGTTCACGCCGACGGCAATTCGGAACTCAAAGATGTCATGCGCCGTTTCGCACCGGCGCGGACCGGTACGGCTGGCACCGGCAAGCCCGCAAGGTTACGCCGCATCGTAGTGTCGCGCGGCGAACTAACGATTGGGCTCGATAGCGGCGGCCAAATTGTCGCGCATGCCGTTGAACTTTCGCCGCATCCCGGCGGCGTTCGGGTCATTACCGGGCAAGTCGATACATCGCTTGGCAGTGACGCCTACGGTGGCTTCCAGGCCAATGCCAGTTTTGCCCGCACTGCCCTCGATCTCACGTTGCCAACACTCACCATCACGCGCGGTATCGCTGTGGGCGGCAATGGCTCATTGGCATTTGGCGACGGCAAGGCCAGCAGCAATGTAGCGTTGTCGACGATTGTTATCGCGCGCCAAGCGCCGGCTGAACCGATCAAAGCATTTGCCCGCCTCGACGATCGCGGGGTGCCCCGACTGGTCCAGGTCTGGCTCCAGATGACGGCGCCCATGGGGATACGCATCGAAGGCGACAATCTACCGTTGCGGCTGTTGGCACCACTGCTTCCAGCGGCGCTTGATCTGCGCGAAGCCCATGCCAGCGGCACGCTAGCCATCGCCCGCGATCGTGCACATGTACAGATCGAAGCAACCGGCACCGTGACCCAAGCCGTGTTGCACAGCGCCCGAATCGACGAAGCGCAAATCGAAATCTCGCCGACGATTAACCTCCGCGCTGGCGTCAACCTCGCGCAAGCCACTCACCGCAACGGCCCAATTGAGGCCATAGATATTGAGCAACTGCGCATCGAAGTTGCACCTGCGACGATCAATATTCGCGGTCACATAGCCGCGTCGACGAGCCAAGTTCTCCATGGTGAACTTAGCGTCACCCTCGACCGGCTTGCATGTGCGGCTGCACTCGCAGCGATTCCACCGTCGATACGCGGCCCACTCGACGGCTTAACCATGCAAGGCTCGTTGCTCGGCGGGCTGCACGCCGAGTTTGACCTGAGCCGCCCCGCTGGCAGCGGCATTACGCTCACAAGTACACTCGATCCCAGCGGCTGCAGCGTGACCGCCGATCCGCCGATGACCGACGTCGCAAGTCTCAAAGGCACAGTGCGCCACACGTTTCCAACCGGCACCGTGCGGTCGATCGGCCCCGATGCCGAAGGCTGGGCCAGCCTCGAACGCATTTCGCCGATGGTCTACGGCGCGTTTACGTCGGCCGAAGACGGCCGTTTTTTTGAACATCATGGCTTTGATCTCGAGCAAATCGCACGCAGCCTCGAAGTTGACGTACGCGACGGCAAACTGGCGCGCGGCGGCTCAACCATCAGCCAACAGCTCATCAAAAATAGCTTTCTGACCCAACGCCGCAGCTTTGGCCGCAAGCTGCAAGAAGCCGTGTTGACGTGGCGCCTTGAAAATGTTTTGACCAAGCGCGAAATTTTGCAGCGCTATCTCAACATCATCGAGCTCGGGCCGGAGATTTTTGGTATCGCCGCAGCAGCCCAGTTCTGGTTTGATTTGCCACTGCGTGACCTTGAACCTCGGCAAGCTGCGTTTTTAGCGGCGCTGACATCGGAACCCAAAAGTATGACTCGGCGGATCCGTAGCGCGGGTCAACTTGACTCTGCGAGCGCCGCCCGCGTCGATACAATCTTGCGCGCGATGCGCCGTGACGACGTGATCACCGCCGACGCGTACTACGTTGCCAAAGAAGCACCGCTGGCGTTGCATGCGCAGGCCTTGGTGCAACCTCGCGCAACACGCTGAGAAGGCCATCGTTGGTGCGCACCGCTTGGCTACGTAACGGCTACGGCGTAAACGTGCCGGTCAGTTTTGTAACCGCAGTTTGATTGGCCATCACCGCAGCAACCACCGCAGCTCGGTTGGATTGCAGCGTTAACCCTGGTAACGGCAGCGCCGACACCGCGTAGAGCGCAAACTCGTAGGTATGTTGACTAGGCGGACATGGGCCTAAATATCCGCGAGTTTGATTGTCATACGCCAACGGTTGTTTGGCACCGGCCGGCACCGGCGGCTCAGCTACTTTCGCGATGTTTTCGTCGAGCGCTTGGGTGGTTTTCGGAATATCCCACATTGCCGAATGCACCAAGCCATTGGTCTTGTCAGTAACCACCAAGGCATAACCCTGCCCGGCGGCGGCGGTCCACGCCAACGGCGGCGACACATTGGTGCCACGGCAACTGTGCTTCACCGGAATGACGCCACCTTCGGTCAACGCAGGGCTGGTCAAGGTGAACGTCGAGGTTGGCCCATCGACTGCGCCATCGACGCGCACACCATCGAAAGTCACCAATGCGTCAGTGCCCGCAGCATCAACCACCGGTGACGATGACGACGAACAAGCCACGCTCGTCACACTGATGGCGGTCATTGCGCCGATCGCCGCGACATGCAAAAAACTCATATTCAAACCGCTGCCTTGCTGACGCATTACGCACCTCCCATGTTCACTGGCCCCGTCGCTGTGTGAATATTTTTGATCACGGGCACCGCTGTGAACGGTACATTAAATACTTCAAAAACACCGTGGGTAATTGCCCGGGTGGTGCGCGCCGCTCGCGATTTGCGACCATCCAACAACCAATCAAACAAGCCTTGGGCATTGAGCGACAGCCCAACGCTCAAATGCTGCTCGCGTGGGTATTCAATCCCTGGATTGGACGGTTTGTAGCCACGCGTGCCAAACCCGACGGTGACATCAACAAACCGCGACCACAGCCCGTATTTGTGATCGCGCAGCGTGTGGATCGCGCCAAAATGAAACGCTGCTAAATAGGTTTCGCCGCTGTAGTCTTCGGCGATATTTACGTTGCCGTTTTTGAATTGTCGACGGTATTGCGTGCTCGGCCAATACTCGACGCGAAAATCAAACATCTCGTCGAGCCGTGGCCACTGCGAAAACGCAAAGCCCAGCGCTGCGCCTGCGGTGTTGCCGACAAGGTCCCCGAGTGATAGCTCATAATAAAAACCATCTTTCACTTCGATCAGTAGAAATAACGTCTCGGCCAACGCCGTCGATACGATGTTTGAAGTAAGCCGATCGAAGCCGCCCCACTGGTTGAGCAACTCGGTACCGGCGCGCCCCAGCCCCATCGTGGCCCACATATGCCCCAGCTTATCGGCACCGCCGGCATACGATTTGTCGTCGAACAAACCATCGCCGCCCCACCGAAACTGCGATAGCGGTTTGTGTTTGCGATACCAAGCAAAATACGTCCACGTAGTGAAGCCCGCGTAGATACCACCTAGCGTCAGCCCCGCCGCCAGCCGATTGTCATGGCTTGGCTGTTGCCAGATTCGATCCACCAAACGCGTTGGAGCCAGATCAATCCACGGCGAGCGTGTCGCGGGTACCGTCGACGATTCGCCATCCGCGGGCACTAGTGCAGCATTACCGATCGCCTGGGCCGGGCTCGGCAGGGTCAGAGCCGGCGTTGGCGCGGCCGGCGCATTCGCGACGCTGGCATCGGGCACGGCGGCATCGACCGCGTCGGCCCCAGCTGCATCATGGGTCTCAACCGGCTGCGCAGCCGTGTCATTGGCCGCCATCAGCATCATCAACAAACTAACCGCGCAACAAACTACCGCGCAACGAACACGAGCCATGGTCGCAGCATCGACGACACTGCCCCGTCAGTCAACAGCCTGCCCGACTGCGGCGGTGATACTTCACACTCCGGCTGTCGACCTGACCAACCGCGAGCAATGTCACGTTCAAAGATGGCAATGGTCGCAGAACGCCATATGCCTGTCCAAACTGTACCCAAAGCAGCTCCGTGTGTTGGCAACCAGCGGTCCCACAGAAGGACCAATAACTCCCAAAGGATTGTAGAACCGAGATGACAAGATCCCCGCTTACCAACTGTTACGGCTCGATCGCCGGGCAACGGCCACCCGAGTACAGCGAGCCCAAGATACCTTGGTCGAGAGAAACCGACTAGCCCTACCTCAAGCGAGCACTTTCCAATCGTCGAGGCGTTTGGCTACAGCATTAACGCAACAACAGCGCCGGCCAAGACGGCCGCCGCCGAGAAAAGTTGCCCGTTCTCCGGAAAGGCGTGCGAAAAGTTTCGACAATACCGATTCGGATATTGCTCCATTAGTTATGCCGCCGCGGAAGATCGCGGAGTTCGGAACACGTATGCTGTCTGTGATCACCGACTCGACGGGGAACCCGTGGGGCGTGCTGTCTCCGACCACTTCGGAGCAACCACGGCCGTTCGCCTGGTTCCGGAGATCGTCCTCACCACTCCCAGAACGTCGTTCGACTACGTCGCTTTTACAGACGTCAATGATGTCATTGCGATCGAGACGCAGGCTATCGACATTCGAGGTGGCGGGGTCGGTCCGGCCTGGAGCGCCTGGCAGGAAGGCAAGAAAGACCAATGGCGTGAATATTTCACGGCGGAGGCGCTAAGGAAGAACCGGAAGGACACGGTCTCGTATGGCGTTAATATGGCCAACGTCTACAAGCGGCTTGGGCTTCAGGTCGCGGAGAAGGGCGCGTACTTGAAACGGATAGGCGTGTCCTTCTACATAGTGATGCAAGACTTGCCCTTCGTTTATCTACGTAGTCGGATTCCGTTCAACGAGGTCAAGGGTGCGTGGGATATTACCTTCATGACGTCAGAGTACACCGGACGCACCATGCGAAACGGTGCCATGGAATTTGCGCATCGCCAGACGGTTCGTACATCGCTTGAGAACCACGTAGCAGCGCTGAACGTGGGTAGCCGGCCCGAGTCGAACGATCGGGCCCACTTCTTAGATCGCGTCATACGAAAAGCTGACCTGGGAAAGTGATCGTCGCCGTGAAAACGGATTATTGAGCCTGTACGTCGCCGTACCTTCGAGCACTCGTCGCACCTCGCCGCCGATCGCAGCGGCCAGTCGCGCTGGAACAGCATTGCCAACCTGATCGTACTGCTCAGTGTGTCCGCCTTCAAAGATGAACCGGTCGGGAAACGATTGGATCCGTGCGGCCTCGCGAATACTGATTGTGCGATTCTGCTCGGGGTGAGTGTACTCGCCGCTCTTAGGATCACGGAAGCGTGTGATGATGGATCTGGGGACACCTTCCCATGTCATTCGACTGAAGCGGCGTGTGTGATCTTTTCGCTTCGCACGCTTCATACTCTCGGGAAGCAACGCTTGGGGCAGATCGCGCCAGTCTTGGCCGTACCCGAGTGCGGCGAGCCGCGCCAGGTTCTGCTCCGACAGCTTCGGAGCGTAGTGATTGTAAAGTTGCTTCCGCAAACCAACGCGCATCTCGCGCTGGTAGGCGCACGAAGGGCTGCCAATGTAACTGTTCCGCTCGCCACCAGACTCCACCAGCGGAAGATCGCCGATTGCGTCCCGTGCCGTCAGGAACCCAGCCATGTCCTGGGGACCAATCGTGCAATTTGGCACCAGTTCACCGATACCAGTGCGACCATGCGTTGGTTTGGGAAATCCCATACCAGGCGGAACGTTGAGGTCTGCGCGGAAGCCGACGAACACTATGCGCCAACGCATCTGGGGAACACCGTAGTGGGCAGCTAGCAGTTCTGCGAACCCGATAGAGTAACCAAGCCCCCGATATCCTTCCAAGATGGCACGGAGAACAGCGCCACCATCAAGCGTGGCTAGGCCGGGGACGTTCTCAATCACTAAGCACCGAGGCTTCAGTTCATCTGCTACACGCAGGAACTCACGAAAGAGCACGTTTCTCGGGTCCGATGATTCTCGTGCCCCGATGATCGAAAAACCCTGACATGGCGGCCCTCCGATCAGCAGGTCCAGTTCGCCGGATCGCAGCTTCGTAAGCTTGCGAATAGTCTGACCGTTTAACGAACGAATATCTCCGCATATGAACGGTGTAGATGGAAAGTTCAGCTGGTGAGTCTTCGCAGCGGACGGGTTAATGTCGTTCGCCAGCAATACATCGAACCCTTGGCTTTCGAGTCCAACGCTGATCCCGCCCGCTCCTGAGAACAAGTCAATCGCTGTGAGTTGGCGTGTCATTTGACACGTCCAATCAAGGTCGGAACCAACGCTGCTGGGCCTGAAGTTCTGCCGGACATCTCTGAGGGTCTTTCGTTCTTTGTAGCGGGGGCTGGATTTGAACCAACGACCTTCGGCCACGTTGGTGCAGCCCGCCGCGGCATTCGCGCCCGGTGCA
>JAYWHS010000633.1:0-3149 GCA_043777635.1 Kofleriaceae bacterium
GGTGCTGGTGGCAACGTCCCAGGTGATCACACTGCCATCGTGGCTGATCGTCACGAGTTGATAGCCGGCCGACCGCCATGCGATCGCGGTGGCTGCGGCGGGTGCCGTTAATGTGCGCACGTTGTCGCCGGTGCGGCGGTCCCAGATCTGGATCTTGGCACCTGAGCCACAGCTCGCCAGGTAGGCATTGTCCGGCGAAAACGCGAGAGCGAAGGGCAACGGACTATGATTCAAACGCAACGTGCCGAAGCGCGCACTCGCATGCGGCGGCAGTTCGTCGACGCTAGCAGCGCTTAAACGAGTTAAAGGTGGCAGTGTTGGCGGCGCCGTCGCTGCTTGTGTCGTTGTCGGCAGTGTTGCAGTGGCGGTTGGGCTCACGCTGCGCGTTGGCGGGCTATCGCGTGGACATCCGGTTAACGTCGCGCTGATCAAGAGGAGCGGCATGCATGTGACGATGATACCTTCATTCGTGCGGGCGCTCATTTAGGTGCGGCCGGTGTTGTCGTCCCTGGCAGCGCTGGCGGGGGCAACGTAAATGCATTGACGTCGAGGTACACCTTGTTGCGGTTGGTTCGGTCGATCACCACCGTTACCAGTGACCCCGGCTGCACTCGTGATGCCCAGTGATCGGCGACATTCACATCAAGTTGCGCACCATACGCGGCGGCTGCGCCTTGATCGATTGTCAAAAGAAGCCGGAAACAATGCGCGTGTTTTTCGCCCACACCACAATCACCATCTTGGGCCCGGTCGATGCGTGCCACCGCGCGAATGCCATCGGCTGGCGTGTTGCGACCGCGCTTGGCAATGGTGTTGAGTGCAATAATCACCACGCCACAGATCACGGCCAGCGCAGCGAAGAACACTGCAAATCGTCGACGCCGTCGACGCTCGTGCGCTAACATCTGCTCGATCTTGATTCGGCGATCTTCGGGCAGATTCGCGATGTAGTCATTGGGATCGAGTTGTGTCACGGCACCTCAGACAGTACCGTGGGTCGTTACGGCGCGCTAGCTTGCGCGACGATTGTAGCCAGGTCGCAACTGGCGTAACGTCATGAGCATGGGATGTGGGAAATGTGGACAACAATGGAGTGTAGAACAGTATTTCAGTGGCCGTCGAACGTGTCAGACGCCGTCAGCCGTGGTCATTTTTCTTGGCAGCTTGCTGATTTGCTTGGTCGCAATTCTAGCTGTCGGAGTTTGGAGCAGCTGCCTCGGTGCGCGTCCGGTGGAAAGTGATCTGCCGCGGTGTGGTGATGGCATCGTGCAAGCACCTGAAGTTTGTGACGACGGCGATTCGCTCAATGCAACCGCCGCGAGTCATTGCACACTTGTGTGCGGCAGCGACGAGCTGAAGCCATACTTAGATTTCCGCTGGTTGCGGTTGCCTACCGCACCGAAGTGGATCGAAACAACAAGCTCCTCTGGGCCCAATTGTTTAGTTTTCACGAGCTTCGACGATAGTGGCATCCAGATAATTCGCAATTTTGACGCTAAACTGCAGCGACAGTTGCCTGATACCGTCATCGCCACCGAAACATTATTCGTACAATCAGCGCCGAGTGATGTGCAGTTTGGCGGTGACGGCATTGTGTGGATCGAAAAATACACTGAAGCCACCGGTGGACCACGAATGTACACGGTCGCGTTGCCCTTTAATCCACTGGATATTGCACCCTTAGTGCCACGTGAACTTGAGTATCCATTTCGCCACGGCGAGGGCGGTCACTTAATCGATCTTTTTTCGCCAGGTGGCTTTATTTTCGATCGGGACCGCGATCCTCCATTCAATATGTTGTCGATCCACGCACGGTGGTTTAATTCAGATTTTTACTACACCAACTTCGTCAATCACGGCCCCTCGCCTGGCCGAGTGCAGACATTGGTCTATGCGAATTGGGGTTTTCCAAGCCGCCCGGAGGCTGTGCAACTTCGTTTTTTTGCTGGGCCGCAATCCATGGTTACACATTCGCCGATTGTGCCGTACGGAATTGATGCCCAGGTCATTTCGCCATCGCCGTTCGCCCCCGTCGCCGCAATTGGTGGGCGGTTTCATCGATTGCCTCATTTTCCTTGGGAAATAGCGTTGCTCGATGTCTCAGGGGCGGTGACGTTGCATACTTTTTTCTGCAACGAACCGGCGCCTAATGTTGATGACGTCGATGACGTTTTTGCTCGATTGCAGCCTGGCACTACTTCTATCCGCGCGCAGTATCCGGGGCGTGGCGACTCCGCGATGTTGCTTACGATCAATGCAGCGGGCCAACTGTTGCTGATCGGCAACAGTGGCAACGGCCACGGGCTTAAACCCCAAGTGGTCTTCAACGGACCGCCGTGTATCAGTTGCGTCCTTAGTCAAAACGAAAACATGATACTTGCGTTCGATAACGTTATTGCTGTCGGTTCACTAACCCCAAAATATCTCGACTCACCCGGCATATCTCACTTCTACGACGTTGACGCGTGTCGTCGCGACTGACGTTGGTGGTTTGCAATTGATGCCGACTGAGCGGTTTTGCCGCAAGATAATTAACGTTCGCAAGAGGTTGTGCTGACGCGCGAAGTGCCGCCATCGTGGCTCTCCGCTACCGCGAATGCGCAGACTATGGGACGCTGCCGTATGCCGCAACGTCCTCGCTGGTTTTCGATAGTGATGCTGGTAATAGCAACGGCAACGATGCCAGCGCTGCCAAGTTGTGATCGCAAAACCGGTGGCGGTGCAGCGAGTAAAGCTCCGTTGGCATTTGAAGATGAAGCGATGCCAGCGGCTGGGCCGTGTCGCTTGATCAGCGTGTGCGAAGCATCCGAGGTGGTTGGCGTGCAGATGCGCTATCTGTCGACGGCAGCTGATGATGCGAATTGTCACTTGTTGCCTAAGCATGTCGCCGGTGGTGTACCCGATGTGATGGTTGCACCTTTGACCGACGACGTTCGCGGATACGACATGGCAACCGATGCGATTGTTGGCGTTGCAGATCAAGCGCGCTGGATCGTCATGGGAAGCTTGTTTCGCTTGGTCATGGTGCTTGGGCCGCGCATGTACTCGGCCAGTATCATTTGGCCAGCGCAAAGCGAGCCCGAGATCCGCGCGAAAGTGTTAGCACTTGCAGCGAAAGTTAAAGTGCGTGCGTTGGCGATCGCGGCCGA
>JAYWHS010000634.1:0-10904 GCA_043777635.1 Kofleriaceae bacterium
GCGATCGCCGCTGTGAAAACCCATGCTGTCATGGCTCTCAACGCCAAGCGCGCCGAGTAAGCGACTGCTGCGCAACATTGCGCAAACAATCCTAGCTACCGTCATGCCTTCGTCGACGTGCACCACCGGAGGTTCCGGAACTTCGGCAAACATTGCGTGAATCGCCGGCGAACGGCCCCGCGCAACGTAGAACAAACATGCTTCGAGCGGCGAGCCCATCGGCACTTGGGTCCGCAGTTCGGATGGTAGGTCGAGTAGGCCGTACACATAGACGATCTCAGAGGAATGCGTGGTCATGGCCGCCGCACAATACGCCTGTCGCGTCCCAAGCGTCCATTGCCACCATTAAAATGGCTATGACCAAATTGACATACATGTAAATTTGGTCGTGACTATTTTGACATACATGTTAATTTAGTCATGTGTCATCGCAACGCTATATTGAACCCTTGGTGCTCACCGATCTCGGTCGCAAAATGGTGTTTATTGCGGGGCCGCGGCAGTCTGGCAAAACCACCTTTGCCGAAGATCTTGCACAGCGCAATTTCCCCAAGCGCCACCTCTATCTCAACTGGGATGCCCCGCGCGATCGCAAACGCATCTTAGCGCAAGATTGGGACGCCGCGACTGAGTTGATCATCCTAGACGAGTTGCACAAATACGCGCGGTGGAAATCGTGGCTCAAAGGCGTGTACGACACGTCCAAAACACGACACAAGTTCATCGTTACGGGTAGCGCGCGCATGGACGTGTATCGACGCGGCGGCGATTCGATGCTGGGGCGATACCATCTATGGCGATTGCACCCGCTTTCCCTACAGGAAGTGCCAGCAGGAATTCCAATCAACATGGCGCTTTCGCGGTTCATGCAATTCGGTGGATTTCCCGAACCATTTCTAGCCAATGATGCGCGGTTCGCTCGGCGCTGGCGGACCGACCGCTACGAGCGTGTCTTGCACGATGACATTCGGGACTTGGAACGCATTGAACAATTGACCCAACTCGAAGCCTTAGTTGAACAGTTGCGGGCTCGCGTTGCGTCGCCAATTGTGGCAGCAAACCTAGCGCGTGACCTCGAAGTCGCACCACGTACGGTGCAGCGCTGGTTAGCGGTGCTTGAGCGCATGTATCTCTGCTTTGTCGTGCAGCCCTACTCCGGGAAATTGAGTCGTACGCTGAGCAAGCCGCCCAAAGTATACTTCTACGACAATGGCGACGTGCTCGGCGACGAAGGCGCACGGTTTGAAAACCTGGTGGCGACACATCTGCTCAAACGCATTCAGTTTCTCCAGGATAGCGAAGGCTACAAATACGAGCTGCGCTACATTCGCGACAAAGAAGGCCGCGAAGCTGATTTTGTAGTGCTCAAAGACGGCAAAGTTGACGAACTTTGGGAGGCCAAGCTAACTGATGCCTCGCCATCGCCGCACTTGCGCTATTTTGCCGAGCGCATCAAACCACGACGCGTCTATCAAGTTGTTCATGCTGAAGTGCCGACCCGGTGGCATGACAACATCTGTGTGGTGGCCGCATCGAGGATTTTAAGCTCGCTTGCGGAAGTACCAACCCTGTTGCCGGCCGACGCGGCGTAACCCCCTGCTAGCTTGCTTATGCAACGCTGCGCGCACGTCGACGCTGCAACACCAGGCCGAACGCTAGTAACAACAGCGTCACACCGCCAGCGCGCTGCGAATTCGAGCTGGATTGGCAGCCACCATCGTCGCTGCCACCAGACGGTATCGTTGGATCTGCTGCAACGGTAATCATCATCGTGCTCGAACTAGCCAAGCTATCGGCGACAACGTCGAGGGTAACCGTGTAGGTGCCAGCAACACTGTAGGTATGGCTCGGATTGGCTTGGTCACTGATGGTGCTATCGCCAAAATCCCAACGCCACGTTACCGGCGTGCCTTCGGCCACACTGGTATTTTCGAATCCAACGTCGAGATCGCTCACCGTCGTAACAAAGCTCGCGGTCGGTGCGCGGCGCACCATGCGAGCGCGATAGTTGTGCGCGCTACAACGCACGCGATTAAATTGCTCCGGGGTAAACCGCATGCGGCATGCATCAACCGAATAATCCATGTAGTTATCCGCTGGCGCGATTTGACTGCCAAAGTTGCAGCCCGACGGTGATGGCCCACAATTGAACACACCTTGCGCGGTAGGCGTGGTGTCAGCGAGTAAATCGCCGCTGGTGTATGGCGCATTGGCTGCACCGCAGCCGTTATTGAAGGTGTGGAACAAGCCGAAATAATGGCCCACTTCATGAGCCGCAACCGTGCCCAAATCATACGGCGCACCGATGGGTGCATTGCGACCAATGACATTCCACGCCATCACTACGCCATCATTATTGGTGATGCCGCCAAACGGTAGCGTTGCATAGCCCAACGAGTTGCCACCGTCGTTGGTATAGAAATTCAAATACCGTGCCGGGTCCCACACCAAGGCAGCTTTCATTGGACTCGTCGGGCCAGGGCCGGGATCCGCGAACCAGCCATTGTTCACGACGTATTCAATGCCCGTACTCACCTCGCCCGTCGGCGACCGCGCTGCGAGTTGAAACGTAATCTTGCTTGGGCTGCCCGGCGGATTGTAGATCTGATTGAAAACTTCGAGTTGGCTTTGAATGTGCGCTGCATCGACCCGCCCAACGCCATCGGTGCGAGTGATCACATGAAACACCACGGGCACCGTGATATCGGCGCGATCGTAGATCGGATTGATCACGGTTTGCGTACTGGTGCAATCGGTCGCAAGCAACGGTACGGTTTCCGGACCAACGTCGGCGGTCGCCGTGCTGCAGACTTGATAGCGCGGAGTCGCGGCCGAGACCAAACTCATCGTTGCACTGAGGATACCGATTACAACGACGCTGGCCATCAGGCACCTCACGTAACCAGCTGCGGCGCGTGCTGAACAACTACCGTTTCGCATCTGCGGCTCGTAACATTTGCTGCGACCAAACGACAGGGTTGATTCCTAAAACACGCCACCCAACACCAAGCCGCTAGCATAACCGCCGCTCTGGGTCGGGATGACCGCCGGACCAAGGTTCAGTGCGACGCCCAATTTCACACGGCGCTTGTGATGCGCTTGATTGTAATCACGCGCGGCACCGTCAGCGCGGGCCATATCGTAGAGAGTAGTTACAACGATTACGGCGAGTGCCGGGGGCAACACCACCGCAAGGCCTCCGTCCTCCCCGTCGACTCCTTGTGCAGCACCGACCAACATCCCCAAGGCCAACGAGCGGACGATAATTGTGCCAACCGCCGGCTCACGGGCGTACCACCGGCCCCACGACGGTCCCACGCAAAAAACCCCAATGGTCATCCCGAATAGAATCTTTTGGCTGACCGGGGCCAAGCCATCTCCATCGCGTAGGCTTGCCGTCGCCCCTAACAATGCGAAACCAAGCAACGTACTGCCGACCGCAATCCCTGTAGCTACCTCAGGCGAAACCGGATCGATCGGGGCCGATTGCCGTGATGATTGAGGGGCGGGTTGCGCGCTGACTGTGCATACCGCCACCTGGCTCACTACGCTTCCGACACAAACAACTGCGCAAACCAATTTCCGCGACTGAGTCGCAGCAGCATAGAAGGTAGCCATGAACACTCGCTAGGTAGGTAGGTCTGCTTACACGGGTTCGCTAGGTCCCGCGCGACGATTCCATGCCTTCCCGTGCATTGACCATGCCAGCGCCGCACGACCAACAGTGCGGCTCGATAGTTTGCTCCCGGTTAAGCCCGTGAATAAACATTCACAGTTACACCGACAACGTTGTCAGGTTACAGCTGCTCACTGTGCCATTTGCTATTTCACCAAGTGGCAATGGTTTGTTTTGTCGATGATGGCGGCTTGGCAGCGCTGCGCCGTTCGCGTTTGCGTCGACGCCAGGTGCGCACAACGATCATTACCGCGAGAATCACACCGACCAACATGGCGGCTATGCCGATCACAATGCTGGTACCGACGCCGCCGCCAATCGCTAACGTGAACGCAGTATCTGCCGTACAGGTGATCGTTGCCTTGCCTGCGCTCGCCATCTTGATAGACATAATGCTGACGCCTTGCCGGCCGCCCAATTGGTAAGACACCTTCGCGGTCGGCGAACCTAACTCAACCTTGCTGCCATCTTGCGCCACCGCGTTACACTGAGCTGCAAAGCTCACGTCGCCAACGGAACCTTCGGCTGGCTCGCCGTAGCCGATGCTTTCGCCCGCCGGCAACGCGATCTCGCTCGTGCCTGGCACGGGGATGCGCGTGAGCTTATCGACTTGAGTCGACAACCGCCACAACATCGCCCCAAGCACGGCACCGCCGCCAAGCAACACCAGCAGCGCTACAATGTATCCGCGTCGAGACGTCATGTACGTCGGTAACACGACCCAGCCGCCAGCGGCAATGCCCAACCCCGCCGGGCGCGCCCGAGGTTCAAGGCTTGTTCGGCATCGGACAGGTGCTCATGCCGATCAGCCGATACAGCAGGTAAAACCCGACGAGGATTACCGCCAACGGCATCCGTTGTTTGCGAGGCCCTATCAGCGGCGTAGATTCCCAACCTGCCCCGTTGCCCCCTCGTCGACAACAGCCTATCGTTGTGGTGATGGACAAAAGGGGGCTCTCTGAACGGGACATCTGTACCAAGTTCATCACGCCTGCGTTGGAACGCGCTGGCTGGGATGTGCACACCCAGCTTCGCGAAGAAGTAAATCTGACGGCTGGCCGCATTATCGTGCGCGGCAAGTTGGTGACGCGTGGCAAAAACAAGCGCGCCGACTACGTGCTGTATTGGAAACCTGGCATTCCACTAGCGGTCGTTGAAGCCAAAGACAATACGCATTCTACTTCAGCCGGCATTCAGCAAGCGCTTGAATACGCGGAGATGCTCAATGTGCCGTTTGCTGTTTCATCGAACGGCGATGGTTTTGTTTTACATGACCGCAGCGGCCATGCGGCAAAGATGGAAACCTCGCTCGCACTCGACGAGTTTCCAAGCCCCGACGAGCTTTGGCTGCGCTACCGCCGCTGGAAAGGGCTCGACGCGATCGAAGCGCCAGCACTGACCCAAGACTATTATTCCGACGGTGGCGACAAAAGCCCGCGCTACTATCAGATGAACGCTATCAATCGCGTGATCGAAGCAGTCGCCAGCGGACAACAACGGTTGTTGCTGGTCATGGCAACCGGCACAGGCAAAACCTACACAGCGTTTCAAATCATTTGGCGCTTGTGGAAGTCCGGCACCAAAAAACGAATCCTGTTTCTCGCCGACCGAAATATCTTGGTTGATCAAACCCGCACCAACGATTTCAAACCGTTTGGTGGCAGCATGACCAAGATCACCAACTCAAAAGCTGATCCATCGTTTGAGATCTACCTCGCGATCTACCAAGCGATTACAGGCAGCGAAGTCAAAGAAGATCTCTTTCGCCAATTTTCGCCGTCATTTTTCGATCTGATTATCGTCGACGAATGCCACCGTGGCAGTGCGCGCGACGACTCCGCATGGCGCGATGTGCTGACCTACTTTTCGGCCGCTACACAACTGGGCCTCACAGCAACGCCAAAAGAAACCACGACCATCTCCACCAGCAACTATTTTGGCGAGCCGGTCTACACCTACTCGCTGCGCCAAGGCATCGACGATGGCTACCTTGCGCCATACAAAGTTGTGCGGGTTGATCTCGACAAAGACCTTACCGGCTGGCGGCCTGAAGTGGGCAAGACCGACAAGTTCGGCGAAGAAATCGCCGACCGCGTGTACAACCAGCGCGACTTTGACCGCAACATCGTGCTCGAAAAACGCACCGAGCTGGTCGCCAAAAAAGTGACTCAGTTTCTACGCGAAACCAACCCAATGGATAAAACCATCGTGTTTTGCGAAGACATCAATCATGCAGCACGCATGCGCCAAGAGTTGATTAATGCCAACCCCGAGCAATGCGCCAAAAATCAAAAGTACGTGATGCAAATCACCGGCGACAACGAAGAAGGCAAAGCCGAACTCGACAACTTCATCATGCCGGAATCGCTGTATCCCGTGATCGTCACCACGAGTAAGTTGATGACGACTGGCGTCGATGCCAAGACGTGCAAAGTCATTGTGCTGGACCAAACCATCAAGTCCATGACCGAGTTCAAGCAGATCATCGGCCGTGGCACGCGGGTGGAAGAAGACTACGGCAAGCTGTACTTCACCATCATCGATTTTCGCAAAGCCACCGAGCTATTCGCCGACCCAGATTTCGACGGCGACCCGGTGGTTGTGTACCAACCGCCGCCTGGTGCACCGATTGCTCCACCCGACGAAGTACGCGACGCCGACGGTAATCTCATCACCGACCCAGCGCAGATTGCCGAGGTCCTCGCTGCACGCCAAGCGGCCGCAGCCGCACAGGCAGGCGCATCCAACGCAGGTGGTGACAGCGGCGAACTCAATCGCGACAATGCAGCGCGCCGGGTGCGCTACGTCATCAATGACGTCGAAGTTTCGATCGCAGCTGAACGCGTGCAGTACTATGGCAATGATGGCCGACTCATTACCGAATCTCTGCGCGACTACTCCAAAAAGACCATTCGCAAAAAGTATGCGTCCCTCGATTCGTTTCTCAAAACCTGGACTGCCTCCGATCGCAAACAGGCCATCATCGACGAACTACGCGAACAAGGCGTATTCTTCGACGAAATTGCCGACCAAGTTGGCAAGGACTACGCACCGTTTGACTTGGTTTGCCACGTCGCTTTCGACCAACCACCACTGACCCGGCGCGAGCGCGCCAACAACGTGCGCAAACGCAACTACTTCACAAAATACGGCGATGCTGCGCGCGCCGTGCTCGAAGCATTGCTCACCAAGTTTGCCAACGAAAACATGGATGAGCTCGACAACATGGCCGTGCTCAAGATCAACCCACTTGCCGCCATGGGCACCCCTGTTGAACTCGTGAAACGGTTTGGCTCCAAAGCCAACTACCTCGAAGCCATCGCTGAGTTGCAGCTGCAGTTGTTCACAGCGTAGGCACGAACGTGCCGGAATCGCTCGAATTGCTATAGTCTAACCTATGTCCAAGCCCGCAAAGCCACCTGATGAACAAGTGAGCGCTCACGAGTTACTCGCGGTGCCGGCGTTGTTGCGCAGAATTGCAAAAGTACTGCCACTTGACGTGGATGCGGACCGGCAACTCAATGCGTATTTATCTACTGTGTACGCTGACTTTCCAATCCGCAAAATCCAACGCAAATAGCACTATCGTAGCGCCGTCAACCGTAGCGGCGACGGGTGGTTTTCCGTAAGCTGCGCGCTATGTCACTGAGTACAACGATCAAAGGCATCCAAGACATCATGCGCAAAGACGCAGGTGTCGACGGCGACGCACAGCGGATTAGCCAATTGGTGTGGATGATCTTTCTCAAGGTGTTCGACGACCTCGAAGAGCAACGCGAACTCGAAGGCGATTACAAATCACCGATTCCACAAAAGCTGCGCTGGCGCAATTGGGCCAAAGATGGCGAAGGCATTACCGGCGATGCGCTGGCGGACTTCATCAACAACGACTTATTCAAAACGCTCAAAGAGCTGCCGGCAACCGGCAAAAATGCCGCGCTTGCAGGCGTAGTGCGCGGTGTGTTTGAAGATGCCTTCAACTACATGAAGTCGGGCACGCTGATTCGCCAAGTGGTGAACAAGCTCAATGAAGTTGATTTTAATCGCTCGTCAGACCGCCATGAGTTTGGCGATGTCTACGAAAAGCTGCTGTCTGATCTACAAAACGCAGGCAACGCTGGTGAGTTTTACACGCCGCGCGCAGTGACCCAATTCATCGTCGATCAAGTGGATCCGCAACTGGGCGAAAAAATCCTCGACCCAGCTTGTGGCACCGGTGGCTTTTTGACATGTGCCGTCGAGCATGTGCGCAACAAGTACGTCAAAACTGCGAAGCAAGAAGCAACACTGCAAGACAACATATTTGGCGTCGAGAAAAAACCACTGCCGCATTTGTTGTGCGTTACCAACATGATGTTTCACGGCGTCGAAGTGCCGTCGCAGATTCGCCACGACAACACCTTGACCCGGCCGCTGCGCGATTACGGCGCTAAAGACAAAGTCGATGTCATCATTACCAACCCGCCGTTCGGTGGCATGGAAGAAGACGGCATCGAAAACAATTTTCCATCGACGTTTCGCACCCGCGAAACCGCTGACTTGTTCTTGGTGTTGCTCATCACCTTGCTTAAGCCCGGCGGCCGAGCAGCGTTGGTGTTACCCGATGGCACCTTGTTTGGTGAAGGCATCAAAACCCGCATCAAAGAAAAGCTCCTCGAAGAATGTAACTTGCACACCATTGTGCGGCTGCCCAAAGGCGTGTTCGCGCCCTACACCAGTATCAAAACCAACTTGTTGTTCTTCACCAAAGGTGAGCCAACCAAACACGTTTGGTTTTACGAACACCCCTACCCTGCCGGATTCAAAAGCTATTCCAAAACCAAGCCGATGCGCATCGACGAGTTTGCGCCGGAAAAAAAGTGGTGGAACAAACGTAAAGAAACCGACCAAGCCTGGAAAGTTTCGATCGCTGACATCAAAGCCCGCGGCTACAACCTCGATTGTAAAAACCCGCGCGCCGTTGAAGAAGGCACCGGCGATCCCGATGAGCTGTTAGCGCAGTATCAGCAGGCCGTGGCCGAGGCTGCAAAGGTTAGAGAGTTGTTGAAGGAGGAATTGCGGAAGGCAATTGAGGGAGGCGCAAAGTGAGCACTGTTATTTCGTTTATAGACTTGATTGCAAAAAGCAATGATGTCGCAATTGTTCGCCGTGCCATGCACGACATCGCGATATTGGGACGGCTAACCAATGACTTAGAGGTGCAACCATATATAGCCAAACACGACATGACTGCTAGCCCAGCGATTCCTGAAGGATGGCAATGGGGCGTGCTGGAGGATGTTACGACCCGCGTTCACTATGGCTACACCGCATCGGCGTCGCGAATTAAGACCGATGTAAAGATGTTACGGATAACAGATATCCAAGACGACCGCGTCAATTGGGCGACCGTTCCCTACTGCGATATCGAAACAGATCGGGCAGACACCTATTCGCTGCAAAACGGCGATCTGCTTATTGCTCGGACCGGTGGCACCATTGGCAAAACTTATCTCGCAGAAGGAATCGACTGCCGTGCAGTCTTTGCATCGTACCTAATTCGCGCCACACCAAACCATCTTGTGTTGCCGCGTTTTCTAAAAGCGTATACTTCAACCTCGCTGTATTGGCAGCAGCTCTACACCGGGGCGGCGGGGACTGGTCAACCCAACGTAAATGCTTCCACACTAAAGAAGCTACGCATTCCCCTGCCGCCGCTCGAAGAGCAGAAGCGCATCGTGGCCAAAGTCGATCAGCTCATGGCCTTGTGCGATGAATTAGAAGCAAAACAAACCGCCCAGCGGCACCTCGGCACGCGACTCACCCGCTCCGCCCTCGACGCCCTCACCACAGCCACCACCCCCGACGAATTCACCACCGCCTGGCACCGCATCGTCGACAATTTCGAGACACTCGTCGGCTCTCGTGACAAAGTCGACGGCCTCCGGAAGGCTGTCATTGGCATGGCCGTACGAGGCTTGCTTCCCAACAAAGGCAATTGGACGGAGGGTTCCACTACGGATGGTCCGTATACGTTACCTGTTCAATGGAAATGGGTTCGGCTAGCGGATTTGTGCGAACGCATTACGAAAGGCTCCTCACCCAAATGGCAAGGGGTAAGTTACGTTGAGAAAGCGGCCGACACCGTACTATTCGTTACTAGTGAAAATGTTGGCAGTGGCAAAATGTTATTGGAGCGCCCAAAATACGTTGAGGCACGATTTAACGAGATTGAACCAAGATCCATTCTCCGACGAGGAGATCTTTTGATGAATATCGTCGGCGCATCAATTGGAAGAGTTGCGATGTTTGATTCGGAAGACTTAGCAAACATTAATCAAGCGGTGTGCATTATTCGACTCGACACAAAAACATCAAAAATCGATCACGAATTCTTGCTGCTCTTTTTAAACAGCCCAACTTGCATCAACTATATGTTCGATAAGCAAGTCGACAATGCGCGGGCAAATTTGAGCATGGGCAACATTGCAGAATTCATGATTCCACTTCCACCCCCGCGTGAACAAAAACATATAGTAGCCGAGTCAGCGCGCTTGCTGCAAATTTGCGACGAACTCGAAGCACGCTTTGAGCAATCAGAGTCATGCGCCGCAAACCTGGCCGCAGCTCTCGTGCAACAACTGGTCATTCAATAATGCAATGCGTAACGTAAGCAAGCGGCGTGATGTCACGGCTTTTGCTTTGCAGCTTTTAGCACATTGACCAAGCATACTGACACTTTGTATCCACTGTTGCTTAGTCGTTGCGCTGCGTTCTTGAGTACAACTCGGCTGAAGAACGGCAATCGTTTCGAGAGCTTCACGTTCGGTGCATGCGCGACGATGATCGCGTAGACGACTTCATAAGCAGACGTGTCAATCCCCTGCACAAACGCATCATCGAACTGCGTTGGCAATAACTTCCGCACCTTGGATCTGAATTGTTCGTCCTCCTGCATACTTTGAGCTGACAGCAATCCTTGTTGGAACAGGTGACTCAACGTACTAGACGACATACCTCGTTTGACGTGAATCATTTCCCGTTATGGAGAGTAAAGGTCACAGAACTCAAGCCGACTTCTGCCGCCGCCATACACTAGTGACTTCGCATCGGCGCATTGGTATCCAAGGTTTTTCGCAACACGCTTGTTGGTACCCGCTTCATGAACCCCGTCTTGAACTGAGTGTCATCGGCAAGGCAGGCTGCGGTGATGACAGCAACGCAAGAAAAATGGCAGCGCCATGTGCGA
>JAYWHS010000635.1:0-10895 GCA_043777635.1 Kofleriaceae bacterium
AGCTGCTCTTTATCCGAAGGCAAAATTTCGATGCGCTCGTCGAACGGCGTGAACTTGATTTCAACCGAACCAGCGCTCACGATCGAACCAGGGCGCAGATAGGCTTCTTTTATCTCGGCTCCGTCGAGAAATGTGCCATTGGTTGAATGCAGATCGCGCACCAGATAGCCCTTCGCATCGCGCACAATTTCCAAATGCACCCGCGATACCGTTTCGTCTCCAATGACAAAGTCATTTTCAGGCGCCTTGCCTATGCGAATGGTGTCGCCGTCGAGCAAATATTCGGTGCCGCGCTGCGGCCCTTTTACGACCACAAGTTTGCAGCGGCGCAGGTTTACTGCCGCAGGGGTGGCTTCACGACGAAGCTGTGTCCCGAATTGGGGATCCATGGGCGACAGTGTAACCGTTTAAACGAATGCTGGGGTGATGTTGCAGGCGATCACTTCATGCTGGTACGCTACAGGCGTGAAAAGCTCGGGGGCCATCACGGTATCGCATTGTGTCGCTGTGGCTGTTGCCACGCTAGCAGGCGTTGCGCCGACGCTAGCAGCTCCAGATGAAGGCGCGGTGGTACCAGCTAGCTCAGGAGCAACCGCTGGTTCGAGCACCGGGCCAGCACCAAGAACGACAAATACAAGCGCTGCGGACGGCGGTTTGCCGTCGGAATCACCGTTGCCATCATGCCTCGATCGCACAATTCGCGATGAACTAGGTGCCGAACTGCGGCCACGCGGCGTGCAAAAACGCGATTTCCGCAAAGATAAACACGTTGCCTTGGCGGCGTATGCAGGGTTGTACGGCGGCGACTTGACATCGTCGAACTGGCTCGCTGGTGGTTCGCTACAATTTTGGTTTACTGAGGATTTCGGGATCGAAGCTGGCTTCGGGTTGACTCCGGTGGTGCTTGATCTTGACGCTCCATTAGCCAAATTCTTTGGCGATGATCGTTTTGAAAACAGCATGGGATATTTGGGTTTGGCCAACCTTGTCTGGTCGCCGATACACGCCAAACTCAAAGTTGGCGACGGCATCATGCACGCCGATGTGCTGGCCTTTGCCGGTGCTGGTCGCTTGATTCACCCCAGCGTGCAAGGCGTCAGTGCCGACGCTGGCATGGCTCTTGATTTGTTTGTTAGCAAACCAGTAACCCTACGATTCGATGTCCGCAACGTCATCGCGATTCAAGAAGCGGCTGGACAAACTCGCATCACCAATAACCTTGTCACCACGGCCGCCGTCGTGTTTTGGATTCCAACGTGGTTATGAAATCATCCAACACGGCGGCCTTGACTGGCGTTGCGGTCGCTATCTTAACGACGTTGTTGTCCTCTGCATCAACCTGGGCAGACACCAGCGTTGCGGCCGACGCCGACGCTACGGCCGAGGCAAAAACCAAACCCTTTGCAGTCGATGAGGATGCTACCGCGAACCAAGGGCCCAGCGTATGTGTCGACGCGGTTATCGCCGAACGACTTGCCGTCAAGCGTAAGCGCCGGGGCGCAATTGATAGGTTGTTTGTCAAGCAAGCCCGTCACGAGATCACGGCCTTGGGTGGTTACTATAACTCTGATCTTTTCTCCTCAACCTATATCGTCGGCGGTGCTTACACGTTTCATATGACGGAACAAACCGCAGTCGAATTTGCAGGGGCATTTACCCACGCCAACGCTGATATTATTCGCGCGTTGGAAGACAGCCGTGGCCAGCTACTGAAAGATACATTCGAGCGCATCATTTTCGCGGAAGCACTGCTGATGTGGAATCCGATCTACGGAAAAATGCGACTCGGCGGATCAGTTTCACGATTCGATATTGATATCGGGCTTGGGGTCGGCGTGGTCGATTCCGCTGCCAGTCGTGGTGCCAGTGGGGTGTTGGGCTTGGGATTCAAAATCTTTGCTGGGCGCGCCTGGGCCATGCGGCTGGACCTACGCAATCGCACATTTTATCAAGACTTGCTCGATGAGCGACAATTGGTGAACGACACATCTGCGACATTGGGCATTTCTCTATTTTTGCCGGTGCGACAATGAACAAGGAGCAACCGATGCATCAACATCCGCACACCCATCGTTGGCGAAACGTGAGCAAAGCCATGATGCTCGCGATGGCGACGATCAGCGCAGCCAGTGCAACACTGCATAGTAATGTCGCTGATGCTCGAACGCGCAAGAAACCGAAGAATCCCAAACCGCCGGTAACCGCGCCACCGCCAGTTGAACCAACGCCATCAGAGACCACGCCGACCGCCGACGCGGCAGTCACCGATACCTCGCCAACGTCGACAGGCACACCCACGACCGCAACGTCGATACCAGCGACCGGCCCAGCCAACCCTACGCCTACCCCGGTCGCACCGGCGGTCGACCGCACCGATGTCCGAAGCGACAGCACAATTGCCTCGGTTGATGAACTGCGCCAAGAATATTTAGCGTTGCGCGATGAACTGTTTGCCTCGCGCGCCCGCGCCGCAGCGGTGTCGAGCCAATTGTTTTCGACCAAAGTGATCATCCGTTTTCGCTTCGATGCAGGCCGCTATTACAGCGTACCCAAAGCCAGCATTCGGCTCGACGGTGCCAGCGTTTTTGAAGATACCCAAGGTGCCATCGGTGCCGACGATGCAGTGCGATTCAGCGGTTTCGTCGCCCCCGGCCATCATGTTGTGACGTTCCGCGTCGAAACCATTGGCAAAGATGACGATCGATTTTCTTCGGCCAACGAAGCTCAGGTTTCGGTTGAAGCGGTGGCCGGCAAAGACTTGCTGGTAGTTGCGCGCGCTAAAGACGCGGGCGACATTCCCTACGCATGGAAGCGCAGCGAACGCGGCGACTATGGCCTTTCGATGTCAGTAGCGGTGAAAACCGAAAAAAATGGCAGCGCCGCTGTAGCTGCGCCGGCTGTCGGGAAAGACGCCCGTGCGACCAAGTAGTTCGCGGCGGACTGGGCCCAGCACGTTGACCTTACGTCGGCGCCTGCGCCGAGGATTAGTGGCGAGTTCGGTCGTGCTTGGCACGTCGTTCGCTGCATTAGGTTCTGTCGCCAGCGTACGTGTCGCCTACGGCCAAGGCGAGGCCACAGGCACTGCCCCCAGCGTCGCTACGCCGGCGACTGCAAGCAATGCCGCGCTCGACAGTTTAGAGGCGTACTTTACCAAGCTCGAATCGGCGAAACTGATCGACGTACAAACTGGCACCATCGACACGCTGCGAACAGAGCTACGTAGCGCGGAAGCGTTGCTCGGCGAAGGCGCATTTAACGAAGCCGCCGTTGCCTTGTATGGCATGGTCGCGTCGCCGCGATTTGCTGCGCTCAGTGACTTCGTCGAATTCCAAAATGCCGAATATGACCTCGGTGTCGCGCTATTTCGCAGTGGTGCATTTGGCGCTTCAGTCGACGCTTTCACCCGGATTTTGCGGCGCGGATCGAGTGCGACCTATTGGGGCCCTGCCCACCGACGAGTGGTCGACATCGCGCTTGAGACGCGCGACCATGACCGGCATCTAGCGCTGATCATCAAAACCGACAAAAAAGATGACGCAATACCACCGAGCGCAGTCGGCGAACGCGCCTATCTGCGCGCGCGTGGGTTGTACGATCGCCAAGATTTTGACGCTGCCGATGCCGAACTGACCAGCATTTCCCGCAAAAGTCGGCTGTATTCGTCAGCGTTGTATCTACGTGGCGTGATTGCCGCACGCAAAGGCAAGTACCGGCGTGCTGCCGATGCGATGTGCGAAATCGCTGGCGCGTCAGGCACTGACCGTTTTGCATTTGTCGTCGATGATCGCTACTTCACGATCAAAGACCTCGCCCGGCTTGGCCTTGGCCGACTTGCCCACGAACAGGGCCAATACGATGACGCCTACTATCACTACTTTCAAATCCCCGACGACTCAACGTATTTGAGCGAAGCGCTATTCGAAGCAGCCTGGGCGATGTATCAAAAACGCGAGCTAGCCACGGCCCGCGACCTTACCGCCGAGTTTCTCGCATCGTTTCCCAACTCTCCATTATGGCCCGAAGCGACGCTGTTGGCTGGCTACATTGAACTCGCTGACTGCAAATTTGATGACTCGCAAAAGCTATACGACGCCCTGGTTGTAAAACTTGGGCCGGTCGTGGCCGAGCTCGACGCCATCCGGCAAGATCCCAACCGCACCGAGGGCTTGTTCTCTAAAGCGCTTGGCGGTTGGCGCGAAGCACGACAATCCGGCGATACCCAATCGATCAGTTCCGCCAAAACCGCAGCAACCGATGTCGGCAGTCAAGTCCAAGGCTTGTTGCGCGTCGACCCGGTTTTCTTGCGATTATCCGACGCTGTGAAAGGTAGCGAGCGCGCCGCTGGAGAAGCGCCAGGTACCACCCAGGCCTGGCTTGCACTGCGCAGCAAACTTGCAACAACCAAGATCTCCGGAGCCACCGAAGGTCCGGCCAGCAGCACCGTGAGCGACAACGATCAAGTGAACAACGATCTGCATGCGCTCGCCGATGAAGCGCGGCGGTCGTTGGCGCACTTGGAACGTGGCGCACGCAGCGGCGCGGTGCCAGCCGATGTTGCAGCGACAGAACGCACACGGCTGCAGAATATTCTCGAACGAATCAACGCAGCCGAAGCCAAAGCCAGCCAAGCTACCAGTGGGACTGGCGATGCGACCACCGGCAGTGAGTTGCCGAATATGGTCGCCCGCGATCTGGCGCAAGCACGCCAACTCGAAGCGGCCGCCCGCAACTTGCGTCGCGATATGAACCGCGCGGTACAAGCCCGTGCGGTGCAATCAGTTGAGCGACTGTTCAACGATACTCGTCGCGTTCTCGATAAAGCCAAACTTGGAAAAATCGACGCTGTTATCGGCCAAAAGCGCAAACTTGATATCGAAGTACAAGATCTTGCGGCTGGTCGATTTCCAGCGGAGCTTATCGGCCGGATGTGGAACGCCGGCCTCATTGGCGATGACGAAGAAATTTGGCCGCTCGAAGGTGACTTTTGGGCTGATGAATATGAGGGCTGGCGATGACAAACACCCGACCCACCTTCTTCATCGGTAACGGTTTGCGCGCGGGACTATTTGCGTGCGTGGTGGCGACCACACTTTTGTTACCAAAGCACAGCCAGGCGCAACCGAAAGAGGTTCAGCTTAATCGCGGACCGACCTCAGACTTGTACTTGCGCAAACGGCCGTTGTCGCCGCAAGCCCCGGTGCTTTCGGACGAGCTCAATAAGATGTTGCTGTCGACCGAAAAGAAGCGCGACAGCAAACGCCTCGAAGCCATTGCCCTGCTGCGCGGCTTCATCGATTCGAATCCTGGCCCTGACGCCCGGGCCGACGGCATTTTTAAGCTCGCCGAGCTGCTCTGGGAAGAAGCCCGTCGTTCGTATCTAGAAAAGATGGATGCCTACTCGCGGTCGTCGATTCAGTGTAGCGATGCCAGCGCACCTACCAAAGATACTAAACCAAATGCCGGTGCCATCTCTGACAAAGCTGCGGGCAACGCTAAAGACGACGACCAAACCGAGATAAAAAAACCAGAAAACAAATGCGTTGCGGGCGTCGAGCCGCGCATCGAACTCGGCGAACCCGAGAAGCTGTACCAAGAGCTCCACGACAAACATCCGACGTTTCGACGGGCAGACCTGGTGACCTATTTGTTGGGATTTGCTGCGAAAGAAGCCAACCGCGAAGCACAAGCCATGGGCTTTTTCGAGGAGGTCATCACTAATCATCCCAAATCACCACTTTACGGTGATGCCTGGATGATGGTGGGCGAACACCATTTTGCAGCGAGCGATTGGAGTCGCGCGCGCGATGCCTACTCGAATATTCTCAATGACAAAGCTGCGGCGACCTACGACTTGGCGATGTTTAAAACTGCATGGTGCGACTGGAAGCTCGGCGAGGTCGACCTCGCCGCCCGACGCTTCAAAGAAGTGCTCGACCTTGCCGTCGAAGCTGACCGCAGCGGCACCGCATCACAACGCCGCCGGCGTGCTGGCTTGCGTGAGGAAGCTTTAGAATATTTGGTGGTGGTCTTCACGGAAGACAAATCAATCTCGGCCAAAGAAGTATTTGATTTCTTAGCGTCCATTGGCGGTGAGCGGTATTCGCTAGATGTGTTGGTTAAAGTCGCCGAGTCGTACTTTTCGCAAGGCGAGTATGGCCGTTCAAGTGATGCCTATCGCTTCTTGATTTCGATGGATGTGGAAGCGCTGCGTTCTGCACAGTGGCAACGCCAAGTGGTCGAGAACTCGATCGGCACCGGTGACAGTGTGCTTGCCCTCGCCGACATGAAAGCGTTGCTCGACGGTTATGGGCCCACAAGCAGTTGGGCCAAGGCCCAGCGCAACCGTGAAGCGCTCAATCGCTCGATCGCCGCAACCGAAGAACTAGCGCGCTCATTCGCCAGCAATTTGCATGGCCAAGCTCAACAGTTTGAAAAGTCCAGCAAGAAGCCTGACCTCGGTGACTACACCAAGGCCGCTAACGCGTACGCGCTGTATTTGGATACCTTTGGCCAAGGCAAAACCGCCAGCTCCAAAGCCTCCGAGGTTCGTTTCTACCGCGCAGAAATTTTGTTCTTTAAGTTGAGTAAACTTGAACAAGCTGGCGACGAATATCTTGCAGTTGGCCGTAGCACCCCGGTGGGGCCGCTACACAAGGATGCACTTTTGCGTGCCATGAACGCGTATGAAAAAGCCCGTGGCAAAGACAACGCCGGTAAACGCGAGCTGTTGCCGGTCGACAAAAAGTTTGCTGACGCTATCGACTTGTACGCGACCTTATTCCCTGCTGATCCAGAGTTGGTGGGTGTGATTTTTCGCAACGGCCAACTATTCTACGATTACGGTGATTACGACGGTGCCATCAAACGTTTCGGCGTGATTGTCACCAAATATCCCGACCATCCCGATGCCGGGCCGGCCGGCGATCGCATTTTGGCTGCACTGGGCAAAGCCAAAGATTACGAAAACATTGAAGACTGGGCCCGCCGCCTCAAGAAGGCCAAAGCGTTTTCAACCAAAGATCAACAAGAGCGACTCGACCGTTTGATTGTTGAATCGATCGACAAGAGCGGGCAAAAATACGGCGATGCCGGCAAGTACGACGAAGCCGCGACGTTTTACGTGCGCATTGCCAAAGAATTTCCAGCGAACAAAATTGCACCGCAGTCGCTCATGAACGCCGGCGTGATGTACGAAAAAGCCAAACGGCCGTCAGACGCTGCCGAAATTTACTTACAGCTTGCGCAAACCTACACCACCAGCAATGCCGAGTTGGCTGAAAAAGCCGCGTTCGCCGCCGGCCAAGTCTATGAACGCTTCATTTATTACGATCGCGCTGCTGCCGCCTATGAACTAGTCGCAGCTAAATTTGGCAAGGGCAGCAAAGTAGCTGACGCGGTCTACAATGCCGGCGTGTTGCGACAAGCCCTCGGTGAACATCAAAAGGCTATCGCCCACTATCAAGATTACAGCAAACGATTCCGCGAGCGCAAAGACGCTGCTGATGTCGCGTTCAACATTGGCGTGGTCTACGAAGATGCAGGCGACGACGGTCGCGCCGATCAAGCTTTCCGCGATTACGCGCGCACCTTTGCGGGTACCGGCCGTCACATTGTTGAAGCCCATGTGCGGGCTGGCCGGGCATCGCTGCGCCTTGGCCAAGGCCGTCGCGCCAAAGAAGAATTTGCCACGGCCTTAGCCAACTTCAAACGCGCGAATGGCAAAGAAAAAACTGAAGCTAAAGCCTGGGCAGCCGAAGCTCGATACAACGAAGGCGAGTTGGTTTTTCGCGAGTTTGAAGTGGTCAGCCTCGATGTAAAACCCGCGGCGCTCGACAAAGCGCTCAAGAAAAAAGGCCAACTGCTTGAGGCCGCCCAAAAAATTTACGTTAACGTGGTCGAGTACGGCGACGCCAAATGGGCCACGGCGGCACTGTTCCGCTCTGGCCAAGTGTACGACGGATTTGCCGAATCATTGGTAACCGCAGCAACGCCCAACGGCCTCACCGAAGCCGAACAAACGGCATATCGCGAGGCGCTGGATATGTACGTCGTGCAAATTCAAGATAAGGCCGTTGAGCGATTCACCGATGGCTACCAAAAAGCCATTCAATTGCAGGTCTACGACCAATATACCGTGAAGATCCGCGAAGCGCTGGGTCGGTTGGCGTCGGACCAATTCCCGCCGGAACGTGAAGCCCGTGGCAAAGCCCGGGTCGCTGACAAGCCTATTGCGGTTGAACTAATCACTGAGGTGGCGCGATGAGCAAGCATTGCAATGCCTGGCTAGTGGCGCTGCTGCTTGCGGCAACGCCTGTTGCGCTGTGTAGTTTGAGTGGTTGTGGTGGCACCACCGGAACGACCCGACGCACCCAAAGCAAATCAGATGCCGACGAGGTTGTCCGAGCCCCGGTCAAAGCCGGTGCCGTGAAGGAATTTGAAGCCGGCTTGCGCGCGATGCGCGTTGGCGGCCCGGAAGGTGTGGCGACCGCGAAGTCTAGATTTGACGCGGCGCTCGCCATCGATGGCAAGCTCTGGGAAGCCTGGCATAATCTCGGCTTTCTGGCCGTTGAAGCTGGCGACGACGCCAATGCGGTGGCGGCTTTTAGCAAATCGCTTGAGATCAATAGTCACAACGTTAGTTCGCGGCTGGCCCGGGCCGAAGCCCAGCGGCGGCTTGGCAAAGTTGGCGACGCCAAAGCTGATTATCAGGCGGTACTGGCCGATGCCGACGATGACGCAACGTTGCGGCGCGATGCCGCCGCCCGCATGGCATCGTTATTACGCGACGCTGGAAAATTTGAAGAAGCCGTGGAAGGCTTGCGCGATGTAATCCGAACCAGTGGCGCATCAGCACGCATCTACACCGAACTTGGCATGATCTACCTTGAACAAAAACGTTTCGATTTGGCTTCGTTGGTATTGGCCAAAGCGATTGAACTCGACGCCAAAGAACCCGCTGCCTACAACGCGTTAGCGCTCCTGGCGTTGCGGCAAGGCCGTGGCCAAGAGGCCTTCGACCGGTTCGACTACGCCGCATCACTTGACCCACGCTACACCGACGCACGCTACAACAAGGCAACGGTTTTACTTGATTCAGGCGATTATGCGCGGGCCAAAGTTGAACTCGAAAAAATTCTCGAAAAACGCACCGATGATTTCGGTGCCCAAGTGTCGCTTGGAGTTGCAGAACGCGGCCTCAAGAATTTCCCTGCTGCAAAAACCGCGTGGGACAATGTAGTCAAGCGTGCGAGCGCCCGCAGCGAGGCCCGCGCCGACGCGATGTTTAATTTGGCCCTGTTGAAGATCGATTTCATGCAAGATCTCGTCGGTGGCAAAGCGGATCTCGAACGCTATTTAAGTGAAGCTCCGTCGAGCCACAGCAAGCGCGCAGCGGCAGCCGAAAAGCGTAAGGAGCTCAAGTGATGAATCGACCGGCATTTCGCTGCACTTCGCGGTACCATCGGCGCATGGGAACCGCCGGTCGATTGGGCAAAAAAATGGAGCGAACGAGCGAACGCTCGAAGCGGGGCCCAGAGATGGAGCGAACGAGCGAACGAGCGAAGCGGGGCCCAGAAATGGAGCGAACGAGCGAACGCTCGAAGCGGGGCCCAGAAATGGAGCGAACGAGCGAACGCTCGAAGCGAGGCCCAGAAATGGAGCGAACGAGCGAACGCTCGAAGCGAGGCCAAGTCGTTTTGGGTTTTGTTGGCCTCGTGTTTTCCGCTGCCGTGCTGTTGCACCGGCCGGCACCAGCGTTTGCGCAACCAAGCGACAAGAAGGACAAAAAACCAGGCCCGGTAAAAACCAGTACGTCGGCGCCTGTCAGCGGCAATGCTGGTAGCACCGCAAAGGTAAGTAACCCCAACAATGCCAGCAACAATGGCAAACCCAAAGTGTTCGACTTTACCGGCCTCGACATCGCGGGCCGTTTGCGCACACCACAACTCATGTATTTTCTTGAACGCGCCAACGAAGAATTGGAACGCGCTAGCCTAGAGAAGCGATCGTTTGTGCCGAGTATGGTGCGCTCTATCGATGATGAGGCGCTATGAGCAGCGCGACGACTGCCGGCCAAGTAAAATTGCGCGCCGCATTCGTGTGGCACGATGAGGTGATGCACGATGTGGTGCTCAATACACCGTCGGCAATCACCTTGGGCGACGCCGACAAAGCCACGTTTGTAACTCCCGAACTAGAATTGCCGCTCGATTTCGCCATCGTGCGGCCCGGCAATCGTGGCTACTTGCTGACCCTTGGCGAACACATGGGTGGCACCATCTGCATCGACGGTGTCGAACGCGATGTCGCTGAATTTGTGCGACGTGGCGGTGAAGGCGAAGTAATGGCTGGCTTTCGCGCTACCCCGATTGGTGGCAAAGATTGGGGCCTGGTTGATCTCGACGGCTCTGGCCAATACAAAGTTTTCTTTCAATTTGTGCCGAGTGATCCAATCCCTAAATCGCCATGGCGCGATCCTGGGTTGCTGTTACCAGCCGCAGCGTTTTCGATGCTGCTGCATGTCGCCATGTTGTTCATCGCGTATCAATTTGATAATTCGGACGCGATGGTATGGCCCGGCTCGCGCGCCCTCACTGGTGAATACTTGGTTACGCGGTTGGCCCCCGAAGTTGAAGTACCCAAAGAACCGCCGCCACCCGAAAAGGGCGCAGCCGAAGCTGCACCCAAAGACGGTGAAGTTAAAAAAGTTAAGTCGGCGGCCAAGAACCCTGAAGGCGCAGCAGGCGGCGCCGGCGAAGTTGAGCGGGCACGCGATCCGAACGCGCGCGAAGATGAAAAACCGGCACCGCCCCGCATTGGCTTGTTCACCGACAAGAATCGCAAGACCCTCGACAACATTATCAATATCAATACCAAAATCCCGCTTGGCAATTTCA
>JAYWHS010000636.1:0-3147 GCA_043777635.1 Kofleriaceae bacterium
CGGGCTCAGGGGTACTACGCATTACAATACTGTAACCGGAATACGCGCGTAGGCAAAATTTGGGTATTTGTGGTCTTGATAGATCATCGGGCAGCACGAAGCGTGTGACACCGGATGCAGATTGTTCTTTGGTTACTTACTCTGGTTTTTTCGTCGCGCATCGGTGGCCCGCCGTCGCCGCATCCACTGCACGGCACTCCTATAGCGACGATAAATTCGGTCATCGGCGACGATAGTTTTGTACAAGCATTTGGTCGCTTGCCGCAGCGCAGCGACGGCGCCGTGCTGCGAATTTCGACTCACCTAAAGTACGTGGACCAGCTGTTGCGCGCGCGCGATACTGCGGAATTGTCACTTGCTCAACGCTTGCGTCGAACCTACGCACTTGAAATTTTGTCGCAGTATTATAGGCGCGGCCAGTTTCCTGAAGGTGAGTCAACCCAAGGGTATCTACCGACGTTCATCGATCGCCACGGTGTGCGCTGCGCGGTTGGATATCTGATCGAACGGACGCATTCGGCAGCGTTGCCGATCGTGTTGGATGCGCGGTTTCACAATGCATACACGCGGCAAATTGATGACCCCGATGTCGCTGCTTGGGCGCTAGCGACCGGCTTTACCAGCGAAGAACTAGCGATGATTCAACCGTCCTATCCGCCGCGGGTTGCCGATGTTGCGCTCACCCTGGCAACGGAGTATCGCGGTGAAGTCGCACGCGATCAGCCGTTCATCGGCCGGGCTCATGTCGGAATGCTGCGCGGCCATATGCAGTGGAGCGGGGCCCACAATCGTTGGTGGGGCACGCCAGTACTCGCCCTTGATGGCGGCCTCGGCGGTGGCACGATCGATGGTTGGGCTCATGATCTGCATCTGCTGGTTGGTTCGCAAGTGAAGTTTTCCCAGGGGCGGGGGTCCACCATCATTGGCGGCACAATTGGGCTAGGCTCCGACGCGCTGGGTAGCCGTGTAGCTCAAGCATGGACGATGCCGCTGAGTGGCTACTATCGTCGAGAAATCGCTCGTCATACGTGGCTGGGCCTGCACGGGGGGCCAACTGTCGCGGTGCAAGCGCGCGCTACGGGTTGGATCGGCGGCATCGACTTCATGTTGCGCGATGTGTTGCGCCATGAAGATCGCGCAGGCGCTTGGGCACCACGCGATCTGCTGTTTGCGGTCGATGTTCAGCGCCTTGCTGACAGCACGTATGTTGGGCTAACCCTCGGTATGGGTGCTCGGCCGCGCCATGGATATTGGGCGATGTAACAAGACGTCTGTTGCGCCATCGACGAATGCCTCCGACGTGTCAGCCGCACAACGTAGGAAACTACGCTTTGCCGCGAGCGACCGCGCCACCACTGAGTTGCACCAAACGGCCGGAGATTTCGGCCGCCCACAGGGTGCCGTCAGGACTTGCGGCTAACGCTGACAACGCGGTGTCTGCATCATAGCGCATGAGTTGCTCGCCGGTTTTGGAAATGATGCGCACGCTGCCATCCCATGAAGCGAGCGCGATGCGTTGGCCGGTGAGTGCCACTAGTCCGGTAACCGGACCGTAGACGTGGCCCGTGCCGGCGACTGGCCGAGGATGATTTTCATCGGTTTGTTGCTGGGTTTCCGGCCAGCCCGCGAGGGTTTTGCCGGTCGCAACCGCACAGCGCTGGACCCAACCGCGCACTACTTGGCCGTCGATATTAAAATCGCCCAGCGTCATGGCGTCGCCAGCGTCATCAAAACATTTTACTTCGGCGCCGCCCAAGGCAAGTGACGGTGCCGCTGCGGCTTTCTTCTTGACCAGGTCGATAATCACAGTTGCGCCGGAAACGGAAACCACGCGGGCTTCTTTAGCCGAAACGTGGCCCAGCGCGCAGACATCGCCAGCGAGCGCATATTCGGCTTTACCACCGACTTTGCCCTTGCTCACGTCAATCCAGACAGCGCCTTCGCGACCGGCCAGCAACAGCGTTGCGTCGTCGAGAAACAGCATGCGGCGCACTGCAAACGGCAATTCTACGGCTTTGGCTTTGCCCGTTGCATGCAGCACTTGTACGGTCTGGGAGCTTTCGAGCAAGGCGCCAGTTTTGCCGTCGGGCGCGAGCGCGATTTCGTCGCCGCTAAGTTCAAAAACAACGGTTTTGCCTTTTACGGTGAAGTGAGTTTCGCTGCCATGCTCCACTAAGCGACTATCAACACCCGCGATCATTTTCGAAATCTGAATTGGCGCAGCGATATCTTCGGCTTGGTCAACATCCCACCAGCGCAACGAACCATCTTGTGACGTTGAGGCCAATACGCCAAGTTCGTTGGAGTAGGCTAAGCCGCCCGGGTGTGCGCCGTGGCCAAGTAAACTTTTGCATGCGCCAGTGGCTAGGTCGATCACTAAAATTGGACCTTCATCACATGCCACCACAGCCCGGTTGCCTGGTGGCAGCACCAATATTTCGCGTGGTCCGTAGGCCAGTTCAATTCGCCGAGGAACTTTTTTACCGTCGAAGATTAACAGTTCGCGGGTGCCGTCTTTGGGCCGGTCGAGCCCAGCTACCATGACGCCTTGAGGTGTGAAGGCAATGCAGCGCACAGCGCGTTCTTCGTGGAACAACTCTTCATTGAGCGTTGCTACGTCCCAAACTCGAATGCCATCCGCCGCGACCGATGCACAGCGCTTCCCATCACTGGTGAGCGCCAGGTGATGAATCTGCCCGCCGTGATGCGGCTTGGCTTCAAATAGTTTCGCACCTTTGCCATCGAACCGTCGGACCACGCCTTCGGAATCGCCGGTGATCAAAAAAGTGCCATCCGTGCGTGTCACCATGCAGTTCAGTTTTTCACTCTTTGGCTTTGGCCCTGCCGCGACGCGCTTGTCGATCGCTAGTGTTTCGCGATTGAGAAACAACAATTCATTGAAGGCAAAGCCAACCAGCTTTTCGCCGAATTTTTGCACCTGATGCGGCACAACCGTGCGCACGGAGTTCATTTCTCGACGCGGATGCGGCGCCATTTCGCTGCTGCGCATCGTGCCTTTCCACGGTTTGGAAAACGTTGAAACCAACCAGTTTTCGCCGCCGAGTGAAGTAACAAACGATGGGCTGCCCTCGATAAATTCGCGGACTTGCACCAGGGCCGGCGATAGCGGAGAGGCTTGTGGTCGCA
>JAYWHS010000637.1:0-3141 GCA_043777635.1 Kofleriaceae bacterium
GTCGCCCAACAATGGCTATGGCGACTCAATGCAGTGGTGATTGTGATCTCATGCGCGGGGCTGGGGTACACCAGCAATCGAGTGCGCACCGAATATCAAACCCGCACTGCAATCATTAACGCCGCACCACGCGCCACCACCTTAGTGGTACCGCCGTTGTCAGCGATGTTTTGGCAGTGGTCGCTCCATGATGATCTGCGCAATCCAAGCCTTTGTGCATTCATCGCGCAGCAACAAGGGTTAGCCGGGTTAGCACTATCTGCCTCGGCGCCAACGGGCCGCTAGCAACCTACCAAATGCGAACGCGTTGATCGGCTGGCAACGCCAGTTTGTCCGCTGGTTTTGGCGCAAAGGCGGTGTACCAAGCATCCAAGTTGCGCACGACCCAAACCCGTTGAATCGACGGTGAGTGCGGGTCAGTCATCAGGCGCTGTTCCAAGTTCTCGGTGCGATAGTTGCGGCGCCACACTTGCGCCCAACCAAGATAGAACCGCTGATCACCAGTAAATCCGTCGAGTAGCGGTGCGGGCTTGCCGCCCAGCGACATCTGGTAGGCATCGTACGCCACCGTCATGCCGGCTAAGTCAGCGATGTTTTCGCCCAGCGTCAGCGAACCTTGGACTTTTTTGCCTGGCAAAGCTTCATAGGCATCGTACTGCTTGACCAGTTGCGCGGTGAGCGCGTCGAACTGCTTGATGTCCTGCTCGGTCCACCAATCTTTGAGCGCACCGGTTTTGTCGTATTTACGACCTTGATCGTCAAAGTGATGCGAAATTTCGTGACCAATGACAGCACCAATGCCGCCATAGTTCACCGCTGCGTCGGCGTTTGGATCAAAAAATGGCGGTTGTAAAATCGCCGCTGGAAATACAATTTCGTTGAGCACCGGGTTGGCATACGCATTGATCGTCATTGGGGTCATGCCCCACTCGCCTCGATCAATCGGTTGGCCAAGGTGCGCCAATTGGCGGCGCCATTCAAAATCGCTGGCGCGTACCGCATTGCCGAACAGATCATCACGCGCAATGGTGAGCGCCGAATAGTCGCGCCACTTGTCAGGGAAACCAATTTTGGCGGTAAACGCAGCGAGCTTGGCACGCGCTTCGGTGCGCGTCGCCGGTGCCATCCATGGCAGCTCCGACAACCGATGATCCATGGCAGCGATCACGTTCTTGACCAGCTTGTCAGCTTCCGCTTTAGCTTGTGGCGGGAAATATTTTGCAACGTATTGCTCGCCGACCGCTTCGCCCATGACGCCGGTCACCAGGCCAACTGCACGCTTCCAACGTGGTTCATTTTCAGGCTGGCCGTTGAGGGTCTTATCGTGAAAGTTGAATGATGCGTCAACAAACGCTTGGCTCAACATGGGCGCTGCACCATCGATGGTGTGCAACGTCAGGTAGTCGCGCAGCGTCGCGATCGGCGTCGCCCCAAGCAACTTCGCGGTGGCGATAATGGCACTAGGTTGGGCAACCAAAAACGCGGTTTGCTTGTCCGTACCAGCCGCAGCAAAGAATGCCGCCCAATCAAGGCCGGGTGCGTTCTTGTCAAAATCGGCGCGCTGCCACTTGTTGTAGGTCTTAGTGCTGTCGCGCGATTCGATACGGGTCCATTGCACTTTGGCCAGCTCGGTTTCAAACGCTAACACCGCAGCCGCCCGAGTTTTACCGTCCGGTTGTTGTGCCAACGTAAACAACTGCTCCAGGTACGCGAGGTACGCAGTGCGCGCCGACTTGAGATTCTCGTCGTCTTTGATGTAGTAGTCGCGGTCAGGTAGGCCCAACCCAGATTGCGCCATTTGCGCGATGTATTGATCTGGTTGTTTGTCATCTTGGCCGATGTAGCCAGCGATCGGAATCCCGGCGAGCCCGGCGCGGTTGAGTTCGACCATCAACGTGGTGAATTCTTTGGCGGTCTTGATCGCGCGGATCTTTTCCAACCAAGGCGTCAACGGCGTGATGCCTTTGGCTTCCACGGTTTTTTCATCGAGAAAGCTAGTGTACAAATCGCCGACTTTGTTGCCTGGCAATTTGGCCGCCGCCTCAACGATTTCGCGGGTGCGTTGCTGCGACAAATCATCAAGCACCGCAAACATCCCGTAGTTAGCGCGATCGGCGGGGATTTCAGTTTTTTTGGCCCACGCGCCGTTGGCAAATGCGTAGAAATCTTCGCCGGGGCCAACCTTACGATCCATGCCAGCTTCATCGAAGCCGAACGTGCCAAACGTGGCGCGTGCATTGGGATCTTTAGGTAGTGAGGTGGATGTGCCCGAGCCTTTGCCCGAACACGCTAGTAGTGAAGCGGCAACGGCCGCAAACGTAGTTTTTCGCACGCCACTTCGTACTAAATTGTAGCGATCAGCTCCACCGCGATTTTGAATTTTTTTGCGTGCGACAGTGCGACAGCTGCGACGGTCATCCGAGGCTGTCATTTGCATGAAATCGTACTAGCTCGATACAATTAGCAATTTTTTACGATAGAAAACGATAAAGAATCGCATACATACGATTGAGACTCATTCAGATGTTGTCCAATCACTTGCTGCGCAAACTTAGCTTCCTCGACCGCTACCTCACGCTGTGGATCTTCCTCGCCATGGGTATCGGCATCGGCTTGAGCTATTGGGTTCCCAGCGTGCCAGCCACGATCCATCGTTTGAGCGTTGGCACCACCTCGGTGCCGATCGCGATTGGGCTCATCGTAATGATGTACCCGCCGCTTGCCAAAGTTAACTACAAGAACTCGGCAAAGTGTTTCGCAATCGCCGAGTGTTTGGACTGTCGGTGTTATTCAATTGGGTGCTCGCGCCGTCGCTGATGTTTACCCTGGCAGTGCTCCTGCTGCCCGACAAACCTGGCTACATGGTTGACCTGATCATCGTCGGCATCTCGCCATGTATCGCCATGGTGCTGGTTTGGAACGAGCTAGCTAAAGGGGACGCCGAGTATTGCGCTGGTTTGGTCGCGTTTAATTCGCTCTTTCAAGTGCTGTTCTTTCCTTTGTATGCGTACTTTTTTGTGACGCTCTTTCCAAGCTGGCTCGGCCTCAAAGGCGTTGTTGTTAACATTAGTATTCTTGAAATTGGCCAAAGTGTCGCTCTGCACCTCGGCGTGCCGTTCGCTGCGGGCTTCGCAACGCGTC